>JBCCNG010000053.1:0-12951 GCA_039025955.1 Cyanobacteria bacterium P01_C01_bin.72
CAGGTTTACATCTCGATAAAACAAATGCCATTTTAACAGTTAGTACTTAGCAGTCAATGAGCATTTAGCATTTAGCATTTAGCATTTGGCATTTGGCATTTAGCATTTAACAGAGTGATCTAAACAACAATCCAATTATTGTATTGTTGTTTAGATCTCTCTGTTAAATGCCAAATGCTAAATGCTAAATGTTAAATGCCAAATGCTAAATGTTAAATGCTAAATGCCAAATGCTCATTGACTGCTAAGTACTAACTGTTAAAATGGCATTTGTTTTATCGAGATGTAAACCTGACTGATGTCTAGATCTGCTACTGCTGCCCTACGAGATGGAGTTATTCTCAACAATCGCTATCGCATTGTGAAGCAGATTGGGCGCGGTGGTTTTGGTAGAGCATATCTAGCCGAAGATACCCAACGTTATCGCGAGCTATGCGTGCTGAAGGAATTTGCTCCCCAAGTAGCTCATGATGACGAATTGCGTCAGGCAGAAGATTTATTTGAACGAGAAGCAGGAATTCTTTATCGACTCAATCATCATCAGATTCCCCGATTTGAGGCGTTATTGAAGACTCGTATTGATGGCAGGCGATCGCTTTTTCTGGTTCAGGAGTATATTTTAGGGGAAAGTTACTGGGATTTGCTTCAGCGCCGAGGTAGACTGACCGAAGCAGAAGTAAATGAAATGATACGAGATATTTTACCTGTACTGGACTATATTCACGAGTCGGAATTGATTCACCGTGATATTTCTCCTGATAACTTGATCTTAAGAGATCATGATCGCAAGCCTGTACTGATTGATTTTGGCTGTGTCAAGTTAGCCGCCAATGCGGTTTCCAAGTCCACAGGACATTCTGTCACGCTAATTGGCAAGCAAGGCTATTCTCCTGTAGAACAAATCAGCCGTGGTCAAACTTTACCCTGTAGCGATCTTTATTCTTTGGCAGCTACGGCAGTGGTTCTCTTAACGGGAAAGCAACCAGACAGGCTGTACAATAGCCATGAAGCGCGGTGGGACTGGCATTTAATTGATGTTAATCCAGCATTAAAAAAAGTCTTGAGAAAAATGCTGGCAGATAAACCAGGCGATCGCTATCAGTCTGTTAAGCAAGTGTATCAAGCTCTTGATGCAAGAGATAGCTCTATTTTCACTAGCTTTATTTCCCGTATTCGCACCCTTAAAGTTGCTCCAGGAGTGAATAGTTCTAGCCAAGTTGCTTTTACCTCTAGAGTTAGCCGAAAGTCTTCTCGTCCAATTAATCCCTTGAGGACAAGAATTAAGCAAGTATCCCGTACGATTAATTATCGGTTAGCTAGCCTTAATTTTAGAAGCGTTAAACCGTGGCATTGGGGTCTAATAGCATCAGGAATCATTATTATCCCTGGGCTAATTAGCTTTAGCCTCATGAATTATAGAATTACTCACTCTATTGGCTCTGATTCTCAGGAAAACGACCCAGATTTGATTTTAGCTCAGGATGAAGTTGATTCTCAGCTCCAAATACATCAGAGAGTCAAATCTCTGAAGCTAGACAGCAGCGCTTTCTACAAAGAAGTAGATACAATTTTTCATCAACGCTACCCCGAAATGGCAGGAAAACAGTTAAGCAACAAAAGCGAACATCAGCAATATCGCCAAGTCTGGTATCAAATCGCTAGCAAACAACTCGCCCAACGAGAACGCAAACGTTGACTGTTCAATGCTTAACGTTCAATATTAACTGAATTACTGTTCATCAGGGTCAATAGTTGTACTGGGAGATGAATTATACAAATCGTTTAAACGAGAACGAGCATCATCCACAGAGACAGAGCGCATGACTAATAATGGTTCTTCGATTACCTTTCCCTGTTCGTCTAACAGTTCTGGGTGAACTGTCTGCTGTTCAGGAGAGTTAACTCGATTAGAGCCGCCATACTTGCCATACTGCGGAGGATAGAACTTTTGAGTTTCGGCGCTCAGAGTAACCAAACTCCGAATTAAATTGCTCACTGCTAACAAAGCAATGACGGTGAAAGCCAAGATATAGATTAAGTGCAGCATAATATCGTTTATTATTCCTCTTAAACTGAATGACCACAAACGTCAACGTTCATGGCGCTCAATTTTTCTTACTTTTGTTTGAAATATATGAGATGGGAAATTATCGGGAAAACTTTTGAGAGTGCTGTTTAGATTCTCGCAACTTTTGAGCAACATTCCAACATTCAGCCACTAGCTGATGCCAGGGAAGCAGCATCTTCGAGTCTATACCCGCCAGACCGCCCGTTGCTTGGAACAGCATTTTGGCTGTTTGTACTTCCTGCTGACTATGAACAATTCTCTCCAATAATTTGGCTTGTTCATCAGGAGAGAAAAAGGGCATTTGTTCCGCCTCTAATAAAGTGCGCGATCGCCCAAACCAATATTGAAAATCCTCCAACAGCGGCTCTAAAACTGTCTTGAGCAGCTCCTTCTCGGTAGGTTGTTCGGTAGACATTAAATCAATTATTTTAAAATTTATTTGTGATCTCAATATTTATCTTAGCGTTTTTCACAAAAATTAATATGAGGATTATTTTTTGATTCCCAAGGGATGTTTATCGAGTTGACCAATCCCGATCTAGAATGTAACGGTATTGATTGTCTCTTTAATAACAGCCGATGCCTGAAGTAGAACAACCACAACAACCCATTAAGTTACCCCGCACTAGTGAATCTGAGTCGTTACGCAGAATTCGCCACACCGCCTCTCATATCATGGCAATGGCGGTACAAAAGTTGTTCCCCAAGGCACAGGTGACGATTGGTCCCTGGACGGAAACTGGTTTTTATTATGACTTCGATAGTCCCGACCCTTTTACGGACAAGGATTTGAAGAAGATCCGTAAAGAAATGATCAAGATTATTAATCGTAAGCTTCCTGTAATTCGAGAAGAAGTAAGTCGAGAAGAAGCAAAAGCCAGGATTGAAGGGCAAAATGAGCCTTATAAGCTCGAAATTTTAGATGGTATTCAAGAACCCATTACCCTTTATCATCTGGGAGATCAGTGGTGGGATTTGTGTGCTGGTCCTCACCTCGAAAGTACTGCCGAGCTTAATCCGAAAGCATTCGCCCTCGAAAGTGTCGCTGGGGCATATTGGCGCGGCGATGAAACTAAAGCACAGCTACAGCGTATTTACGGTACTGCCTGGGAAACCCCAGAACAGCTTGAGGAATATAAGCGGCGCAAGGCAGAGGCGCTCAAACGTGACCATCGTAAGCTAGGTAAGGAATTAGGCTTATTTATTTTCTCAAATGCCGTTGGCTCTGGTTTACCCCTCTGGACTCCCAAAGGCACAATTTTGCGCTCGCAGTTGGAGGATTATCTGAAGGGAGAACAAACAAAACGGGGTTATTTACCCGTCGTCACCCCTCATTTAGCCAAAGTTGACCTGTTTAAGATTTCGGGGCATTATCCTTACTATAAAGAAGACATGTTTCCCCTGATGGCAGATGAGGAAGCAGCCGAAGCAGATAGAGGTTTTGTTCTCAAGCCGATGAACTGCCCTTTTCATATTCAAATCTATCAAAGCGAACTCCGCTCCTATAAAGAGCTACCTATCCGTCTGGCGGAGTTTGGAACAGTTTATCGCTATGAGCAGTCTGGGGAACTAGGTGGTTTAACCAGGGTGCGGGGCTTTACTGTGGATGACTCCCACCTATTTGTTACTCCCGAACAGCTTGATGATGAGTTTCTCAAGGTAGTAGAGCTAATCTTAGCTGTATTTAAAAGCTTGCAGTTGAAGAACTTTAAGGCTCGCCTGAGCTTCCGTGATCCAGAGTCGGATAAATACATTGGTTCAGATGAGGCTTGGGATAAAGCCCAGGGTGCTATCCGTCGTGCGGTAGAAAAAATGGAGATGAATCACTTCGAAGGCATTGGCGAGGCAGCTTTTTATGGACCCAAGCTCGATTTTATCTTTGAAGACGCTTTGGGTAGAGAATGGCAGCTAGGAACGGTGCAGGTAGACTATAATTTGCCCGAACGATTTGGCTTAGAATATGTCGCCGAAGATGGTTCGCGTCAGCGCCCGATCATGATTCACCGTGCTCCTTTTGGCTCTCTCGAAAGGCTGATTGGCATTTTGATTGAAGAATATGCCGGAGATTTTCCCCTCTGGCTTGCCCCGATTCAGGTGCGTCTCTTGCCTGTACGCCCTGATCACTACGATTATGTTAAAGAAGTGGCTGCTAAAATGCGCGGGGTAGGAATTCGGGCAGAAGCCGATACAAGTGGCGATCGCCTGGGTAAAATGGTGCGTAATGCCGAAAAGCAAAAAATCCCCGTGATGTCTATTGTGGGAGATCAGGAAGTAGCGGACAACACTTTAAGTATCCGTACCCGTGCTTCTGGAGAGTTAGGAGCGATCGCCATTGAGGAAGTAATTGGCAAGCTGACTGCTGCTATTTCCCAGCAAACTAGTTTTTGAGCTAACAGTTTCCAGTACAATAACTGTTTATATGGGAAGTTTTTCTACTTCCCTTGGCGGGATAGCCAAAAGCCAAAGTCAATACTATTAATTTATCAGTAAGATAAAAAGAGTACAGATAATGTATTAATTTAAACCCAATTTTACTGGAATATTTCACCTTATTTCGCTACTTTTAAGGCAATACCACGATCTAATTTATTGATGATACACCGCCATGGATTACTGCTCGGCATGATAGCGTTGCTGCGCGATTATGTACTAAAGTCAGGCTTGATATTTACCTATAGTTTACTGGGGCTTAATTTAGGCATAATTAAAGCTAATGCGGAAGATAATATTCTCGTAATCCATTCCTATGATTCAGAACTATCTTCAACCAAACAACATCAGGAGGGAATCGAACGGGGCTTTGCTGAAATTGGCACTGAGCGGAAGATTTACCATGAGTATCTCGATAGCGAACAGTACTTTCAAGCTTCACAAGAACAAGAATTCGTTGAATATCTTAACAAGAAGTATCGGCGACTAGGAATTGATCTGCTGATGGTGGTAGAAGAGCCAACCCTAGAGCTAGTTCTGCGTCAGCATCAGAAGTTTGCTCCCGAACTAGAACTGCCTGTGGTCTTTGTCGGCATTGATGAGTTGAGTCAAGAAATACTGGATACTCCCTGGCTAACTGGAGTCGTCGCAGATCGTTCGGTTATCGAAACTGCTGTTGAAGCAATGAGACAAACCTGGAGCAATACTGTAGTTATTATCAACGATACAACTGAAGCGGGACAAGCAAACTTAGCGCAAATTGCGGCTATCCAAGACAATACCTACCAGTCGCTTAAGGTAGATGTAGTTAACGATCTTACTCCCAACAATATCAAAGCCAAACTAAGCGAATATCCTGAAAGCGTTCCGATCATTATGTTGGGTCAACTATACCAAGATCGAGCCAAAAGCATTCCTGTTAATCCTGGCTCAGATGTTAGGCTACTACGCAAATTTGTTCCTAATCCCATCTACACTGCCCGTTCAGTGCATCTGGGTCAGGGAGTTGTTGGCGGTAAAATCTTTGACGAGGAATATCATATTCGTCAGGGAGTTGAGCTAGCCGATAAAATTTTGCAGGGAGCAAATCCTGATCAACTAGGTCCTTTCTCTACCAGCAAGAATCGCTGGATCTTTGATTATCGAGAGTTACTGAAGCATGACATTAAGTTAGATGGTTTGCCAGAAAATAGTGAATTGGTGTACGTTGAAACTCCAATTTATGTCAGATACAGAATGCTGATTTTTGCCGTCGGCTTTATTATTCTCTCTAGCTTTTCGGCAATCATTTTGCTTTTGGGTAGGGGGCGTAAGCGAGAATTAGCGAATAAAGTTCTACAAGAGAATGAACAAAGATATCGAGACTTAGCTCAAGCAGGAGCAAATGTTTTTTGGGAGCTGGACAAACAGCTAAGATACTCCTATGTATCTGGCAGCACAGAGGATTTATGCGGCTTAGAGCCAGAAGAATTGACAGGAAACTATCCTCCTGCGCTACACAAAAATAATCCTTTGCTAGATGTTGACTGGGAACTATTTGAGCGCATTACCAAAACTAGACAACCATTTAAGAACTTTACTTTTAGCCTCCAAGATCGTGATCAAGGTGTCCGTATCTTTAAAGTTAATGGCAATCCTCTGTTTGATGAGCAGCATAATTTTTTAGGCTATCGAGGAGTTAAGCAAGAAATTACTGCCGAGCAAAATCTCTACCAAAAAATTGCCTATCAAGCCGCCTATGATGATCTGACTGGTTTGTTAAATCGTCGCGAATTCAACCTCAAGCTGGAATATTCAGTGCAAAAAGCTCGGAAATACTATACTGAATCTGTATTGTGCTATTTAGATCTAGACCGCTTCAAAATTGTTAACGATACAGCTGGGCATTTAGTCGGAGATCGCCTGTTATCGGAATTAGCCCAGCTATTAGAAGGTATGATCCGAAAGGAAGATACTTTGGGTCGATTGGGGGGAGATGAGTTTGGTCTCCTGTTAGAGGGATGTTCGATTGTGGAAGCAAAACAGGTATGTGAGCAGTTGATCAGAGCTATCAATAACTACCGTCTCAAGTGGAAAACCGTAGAGTTTGATGTCGGGGTAAGTATTGGCATGGTCGGCATCGGCAACAATGCCGCCGATGCAGCAGAATTACTGAGTCGCGCCGATCTTGCTTGCTATCAGGCAAAAAACCTGGGTCGCGGTAGAGTTTATATTGTGGAGAATAATGATCAAGAACTTGATCTTCAGCAAACTCAAATGGGTCATGTTGCCAATGTCTCTCAGGCAATTAAAGAAAACCGCTTTTATTTGGTCAAACAGCTAATTAAACCCATGGAACAGGGAGTGGAGGAACGTCAACACTACGAACTTTTGCTCCGTCTTAAAGACCGTCAGGGAAATTTAATCGCTCCTGAAGAATTTATTCCTGTGGCGGAACGATATGGGGTGATTACTATTGTTGATCGCTGGGTACTAGAAGCTACCCTCAAGTCATATCATCAGTACTTTGCGGCTCAAAAAGATCTCGTTTCCATCAATTTATCGGGGGCAAGTATTAATGATGAGCGGTTCACCACTTTTGCTATTGACTTGATTAAAAAATCAGAAGTTCCTGGAGACTGCCTTTGCTTTGAAATTACGGAAACTGCGGCGATCTCGCAAATCAGCCATGCCCAAAAATTTATGGCGGCGATGAAAGAATTGGGGGTTAAATTTGCCCTCGATGACTTTGGCAGTGGACTATCTTCTTTTTCCTACCTAAAAAATCTACCCATTGACTATCTCAAAATTGACGGTAGTTTAGTTACGGCAATTCCCGATGAAGAATATGATCGGGCGGTCGTTACTTCAATTAATGAGGTGGCGCATTTGATGGGTATTAAAACTATTGCCGAATTTGTGGAAACCGATCAGATCCTCGAACACATTGGCAAGCTGAGTATCGACTATGCTCAGGGATATGTTACAGGAAAACCCATTGCGATCGCCTCTTAGCATTGAACATTGGACATTGAGCATTGAGCATTGAACATTGGGCATTGAACATTGAGCATTGAACATTGAGCATTGAGCATTGAGCATTGAGCATTGAGCATTGAGCATTGAGCATTGAGTAAAATATCTGGACGAGTTTACCTACTAGTGGCGATCGCTATATTTGCTGCATCTAGCTCTGTTGGCAGCAAATTAGCAGGTATTGGCATGGATAATTTGGTTGATGGTAGAAACCCTATTTCTTTTTGCAACGTTTTATTTATTGGCAATCTCTGCGCTTTGCTGGTCTTGACTGCTGTTTATGGTCGAGAGTGGCGCTGGTCATCTTTCACTACGCTTTCACCCCTGAACTGGCTGATTTTAATTGCTGTAGCGATTGTATCTGGTGCATTAGCGCCATCCCTCACTTTTTTAGCTTTGGAAAATACTAATGCCAGTAATGTGGTGCTAATTGGTCGCATTCAATCTCCCTTAACTTTTGCTTTTCTCTCTCTAATTTTGGGTAGAAAGGGTAATCGCTGGATGTTTGTTGGGGAGCTGTTGTCGGTAGCGGGGATTATTTTGATTTTAATTTTGCAATCTTCCCCCGCAAATACAGTGGAAATGATGGGTTTGAGCTTCGGTAAAGGAGAACTTCTGGCTATTGGTGGCGCGGTCGCCATCTCAGTCGCGAACCTAACTCGCAAAGCGCGATTAGATCAAATTCCGATCGGCGTTTTTACTATTTTTCGTCTCGCTGTTGGCACAATTGTCTTTTGGGGATTAACGCTCAAGCTCTATGGCAGTGAACACTTTGCTGATGCCTTTGTGCCTTTTGTCTGGCAATGGATCTCAATTTACGGTGTCTTTATCGTTGCGGGGGGACAAATTATTTGGTTTAAGGGATTAAAGATGAGTAACTTTGCCAGTATTTCCTATGCGGGTTATTTAACTCCCATCGCTGGTATCTTAGCCGCTTTTCTCATTTTGGGCGAAGTCCCCACAGCGGCACAGTATATTGGCGGAAGCGTCATTCTCTTGGGAGCATTTTTTAATCAGGTGGGGATTTGGCAGGAAACGAAAAACTTTCCCTCTCGTAAATTAAATCTGGAGCGTTTTATTGGCTTCAAAGGAATTTAGATATTTTATGTTGTATTGAATCCCAGTTCAGGCGATCGCCATTTTCCCCTGGTTTCCCATTAACGATAATTACCCTATTCGGCAAAACAGGCTTCCTAGCGGTCGTAGCGTTCATAGGCAGCTACTATTTTCTGTACTAAAGGATGACGTACAACATCTGCTTGGGTCAACTCACAAAATGCAATTCCCTCCACGTTACGCAAGATGCGGCGAGAAACAATCAAGCCTGATTCCTGACTGGTAGGTAAATCTGTCTGGGTAATATCTCCTGTCACCACCATTTTTGAGCCAAAACCCAAACGAGTTAACACCATTTTTAGCTGCGCAGGAGTAGTGTTTTGCGCCTCATCGACAATTACAAAAGCGTTAGACAATGTGCGACCGCGCATATAGGCTAAGGGCGCAACTTCGATTTTTCCTCGCTCCATTAAATCAGGAATTTTCTCGGAATCAATAAATTCATAAAGAGCATCGTAGAGAGGACGCAGGAAAGGATTGACTTTCTCTTGTAAATCTCCTGGCAAAAATCCCAGCTTTTCTCCTGCCTCCACCGCAGGGCGAGTGAGAATAATTCGCTCACAGGCATCACTAAGCAGCGCCTTGACGGCTAATACCGCTGCCAAAAAGGTCTTACCAGTACCCGCAGGTCCAATGCCAAAAGTAACATCATGTTTTTGAATTGCCTTGATATATTGCTTCTGTTTGAAGGTTTTAGCGCGAATTACTTCGCCTTTTTTTGTCCGTGCGAGAACATTTTTTTGTAGGTCGCTGTACTCTTCAGTTCGCCCCGTGTCGATCGCCTGAAATGCAGTCAGAATATCTGGTTCATGGAGAGCTTTTCCCGTAGACCATAATGGCTCGAGAGTTCTAATTGCTTTGGCGCAGCGTTCCACTGCTTTAGTTTGACCTTGCAATAGTAAATCTTGTCCACGCAAAACCAAGTTAACCCCAGTCTGACGCGCCAGAAGTTTGAGGTTTTGCTCGTTACTTCCCGCCAGGGCGATCGCACTTTGACTATCAGGCAGTTGAATCGTTTGAGATGTTTGGGTCATTTAGTGATTTTTAGTTTTCACTTTTATCTTACAGGCTATGCTGAGTGATAATTTAGCAACACTGATTGAAAAATAGAATAATTCGTCGGGCGATCGCATTTCATAATTTGTTAAGTATCTCTAATCAAACAATCAGCTATGGTATCAATTCTCTGCTCTATCAATTAAATATTCAAAATAGGCTGTTGAGCTTATTTTCTAAGCCTATTTAATATACGTAGCTAAAGCAGACTCTAAAACACTAATCAATTCATCCAAATCATTATTAGCAAGAGAGAAACATTCAGCAGGAACAACTGAAGGTTGAAAATTGATCAATTTCAACTGTCCCTCTCCAATCCCGATAATTACCACTTCCGAAGCTGGGTCATAATTATCAATAATCCCCAGTATTTCCTGAATGATTCCTCGTGTATTTTGATTCAGCTTTTCGAGGCTAGCTTGGGAACAGGCAACAAAATGAGGTTTCGGTTGTAAATCAATACCCAAAACATCGTTACTTTCTCCCCATTCCTGTTTTAATCCCCAAGCCAAAGCAGCAAGCTGCTGTTCGTGATCGGTAACAAAAAGATCTAGTTGCGATCGCCATTTTTGTTCCGCCATTTCTGGTCGATTATTACCCAAATCAAACATATAACCTAATTTAAGATTTTGGTCTACTACTCCGCAGCTATCTACTAATCAATCTTGGCTTTAGATAGATAAAAACTGCATCAATACTTATAGTCTTCTGAGAACAAACCAAAGTCAAATAAGCGTTACTAATTTTAGCTATGTATCTTAGCAATTCATCATAATGACCATATTTTAAATCTCTAAAAGCAGCAAAAAGCCTGGAAAACAAATTCCAGGCTTCAACACTAAAACTTACTGACTTATTTTCTGGCTTAAATATCTTAGATTAGAGGGTATCAGCAGCAACAATAGAAATATAGTTGATTTTAGTATTCTCACCACCAATCGCATCAACGGTGAGTCTACCATCATTAACTTCAACTGTTGCCGTAGCTTCAGTAAATGCCTCCGCTCCAACTGGCACATTACCATTTACTTCAGAACCTTCGGGAGTAAACCCAGCAATTAAACTTTCTCCTTCAACATTAATTACGTGATTACTATCAAAGAATTCAGAATCACCAACTCCAACGGTTACTTCATATAGTCCGTTTGCCAAATCAAGCTCCCAAGCAGCAGGAGTCAATTCCGCAGTGGGATTAAAGACCCCAGCCCTGGTAGGATACTGCATGTGTATCAGAGAATCTCTGACGGGCGCTTCAAATAGACCTCCTTGTTCATCACTAAATAGAGTATCGCGATCGCGTCCATTGACAACAACATCAATAGGAGTTAAGTTTTCGCTTCCTGCGCTCTCTTGAGTTACCCAGCCAAATCCTCGATCAGCATCATAAGCCAGACCAACATCTTTAATAAATTCTGATTGAGTATTTACTCCTGGTAACCCAAAATCAAAGTTAATTCCAGCATCTATTGGCTCTACTATTATCTCAACAACGCCCCCACCTTCAACTGGAATATCAACTTCAGCATCACCGTTTTCATCAGGGACAACGCTATCGTCAATATCTCCAGCATCTGCGCCGTCTCCAGCATCGGGAGTCAAACCATCTTCAACAGAATCTTCTGGGATATCTGCGCCGTCTCCATCATCAGGAGTCGAATCATCTTCAACGGAATCTTCTGGGATATCTGCGCCGTCTCCATCATCAGGAGTTAAACCATCTTCAACAGAATCTTCTGGGATATCTGCGCCATCTCCATCATCAGGAGTCGAATCATCTTCAACGGAATCTTCTGGGATATCTGCGCTGTCTCCATCATCGGGAGTCAAACCATCTTCAACAGAATCTTCTGGGGTATCTGCATCGTCACCCGCGCCATCGCTGTCTCCATCATCAGGAGTCAAACCATCTTCAACAGAATCTTCTGGGATATCCGCACCATCATCTGCATCTGCGCCTCCTCCCGCATCAGGAGTCGAATCATCCCCAACGGAATCTTCTGGGGTATCTGCACCATCACCCGCGCCATCGCTGTCTCCATCATCAGGAGTTAAACCATCCTCGACAGAATCTTCTGGGATATCTGCATCGTCACCTGCGTCAGCCCCATCTCCAGCATCAGGAGTTGAATCATCCCCAACGGAGTCTTCTGGGACATCCGCACCATCATCTGCATCTGCATCGTCTCCATCGTCGGGAGTTGAATCATCCTCGACGGAATCTTCTGGGATATCCGCCCCATCATCTGCATCTGCGCCGCCTCCAGCATCAGGAGTTAAACCATCTTCAACAGAATCTTCTGGGATATCTGCACCATCATCTGCATCTGCGTCATCTCCATCGTCGGGAGTTGAATCATCCCCAACGGAGTCTTCTGGGACATCCGCACCATCATCTGCATCCGCATCATCACCTGCATCTGCGCCGCCCCCCCCATCGGGAGTCGAATCATCAACATCCACTGGTTCGATTTCAATGAAATTTAACTTTGTATTTTCACCTCCGATCGCATCTACGGTAAGCTGTCCATCAGTAACTTCTACAACTGTTGTTACTTCGGTGAATAAGTTATCTGATGTAGGGACAAAACCAGAGATAGCATTCTCGCCTTCTAGGTTGATTACGTGGTTGCTGTCGGTAAACTCAGGATCGCCAACGCTTATAGTTATTTGATATGTTCCGTTTTCTAGATCGTATTCCCAAGCACTAGGAGTTTTTACGGGAGGCTCTAGTCCAGGCAGCCCTGGAAATTGTGGCGGATATTGCAGATGGATCAGGGTGTCTAGACTTTGGTCTTCTATCGCTTCGCGATCGCGAGTATTTGGTGATATGTCTATGGGTACTGCAACAGCATCGTCTAAACTATCCTGGGTTATCCATCCGAAGCCTTGAGTCGAACTATATTCTCTGCCAAAATCAAGAATAAATTCATCGCTTGGTAACGGAGAATCCTCGTTACCAAAGTTAACTTTAATTATCATTTAATATATCCTTGCTCTCTACTTTGTTTTCTGTTTAGTAGCTGAATATTTTTTTACAGTTGAGTATACAGGAATCAAAATTGATAATCCAAACTTTTACAATAATAAAATACTTTTTAAACATAAATTATATTTTTCGCAGTAATTTCTTCATAAATTCAATCGATAAAACCCCTTGTTGAAGATATATTTTTCTAGATGTGGTTAGGTTTTGTATCCTATTTAACCAGCTTGGTTCTGGATGCAGCGGTTTATTATGAGCGCTTTGGTGATTATTAATTAATCAA
>JBCCNG010000054.1:0-12928 GCA_039025955.1 Cyanobacteria bacterium P01_C01_bin.72
GATATCGTTCGCGCATGGAAAGATGAAGAATATCGCAATAGTTTAACTGACGCGCAACGTTCTCAACTACCTCAAAACCCTGCAGGAATTATCGAACTTTCTGATGATGCTGCCGAATCTATTTCTGCTGGAGCAATTGGTCGGGGTCGATTGCGTAAAGCTTTAAAGCAGGTTACTGGAGGAGTTACTTGTACTCTTTTAAATCTCTGCTAATTTACTGACCTATATTCCAATTTTCTTTGCTGATTATGCTTACAAAGAAAATTGGAATATTTATCTAAAAAAATAATAGACAATCCAAAAATGAATAAATTATTATTAAAATCTCCGGCTTGGTATCATGCTCTTACTTTGACAGAAAGAATTAGTTATAAATCAAATTATAAAAATAATTATAGCGATTTTGAAACTAATAAAAAATCAGCAAGAAGTAAAATAAACTCTTGGAAAAAACAGCCTCAATTTCAACAAGATTGCTATTGGAAACAACGCTTAGAAATTGATAGTCTAACAGAAACAGAAATATTTTATATTTTTAGCGAATCAATTGATAATCTTTGTTGTCGATTGCAAGTGTCTCCTGCTTGGCTAGCAGAAATAGAACAAGCATTTAGTAGCTCAATTAATGATTCAATTTTTTCGTGTAATTTTACTGCACTTCTAGAAGAAGAAAAATCATCTGGTTTTTTATACATAGTTAAACCATTAATAAACAAAGGATATCAAAAATTACTTGGAGGTATTCGATCGCTGGAAAATACTCAAACAGTATTACCCTTCGATCCTGAAACTGTTATAGAAATATTGTTTCAGCACTTAACCAAACGGTTAGTACAAATGCTTAGTCGAACCATGATTTTAGAACTTAATGTAGCTCGGCTACAAGGTCTTTTATCAGGAGATACCCCACAAGAGCGTTTTCAAAGTTTCATTGCTCAACTTCAACAGCGCGATATAGCTTTAGCATTATTACAAGAGTATCCAGTTTTAGTTCGCCAAATAAAGGTATGTATCGATCGCTGGGTTGAATTTAGCTCGGAATTTCTGCAACATCTTTGCCATGATTTAAACGAACTCCAACAAGAGTTTAATTCCCAACAAGAGCTGGGTTTACTTACTAATATACAGTGGGGCGCGGGAGATGGTCACCGTGGTGGTCGTTCTGTTTTAATTGCTGAGTTTAGTTCTAATGTTCGGATAGTTTATAAACCAAGATCTCTAGCAGTAGACGTTCATTTTCAAGAATTGCTTGCTTGGCTTAATCAAAGAGGAGAACATCAACCTTTTAAAACTCTAAAAGTATTAAATCGCGATTCTTACGGCTGGGTAGAATTCGTTCAAAGCTGCGAATGTAAGAACGAGAAGGAAGTCGAGAGATTTTATGAGCGTCAGGGAAGTTATCTCGCTTTGCTTTACGTCTTACAAGCCACTGATTTTCATGCAGAAAATTTAATTGCAGTGGGAGAACATCCTGTTTTAATTGATATTGAATCTCTTTTTCATCCTCATTTACCAGTTTTTGATTCAACAGAATCCGAACGTTTGGCTATTGAAATCATGACCGATTCCGTTTTAGGGGTGGGATTATTACCCCAGCGAATCTGGATGGATTCAGAGTCTGAAAGTGTTGATGTGAGTGGACTAGGATCTTTAGAGGGTCAGCTTTCTCCCCATAAAATCCCTTTTCTTAACAAAATAGGAACGGATCGCATGGAGATCGAACGAAGACAAATCGAAATGCAAGGGAAGGAAAACCAGCCAATGCTAAAAGGTAAAGCGATCGACGTTTCCGTCCATGTTGATGCTTTGACCAAAGGTTTTATTACTATGTATCAGTTATTAATGAGATACAAACAAGAATTGATAGCTGAAAATGGTGTTTTAGAACGTTTTGCTAAGGATGAAGTGCGAGTTATTGTACGAAATACTTATGATTATTCTTCTTTGCTAGCCGAGAGTTTTCATCCCGATCTTTTAAGAGATGCTTTAGATCGAGATCTACACTTTGAAAGACTTTGGCTCAATATTGAAGAGAAGCCTTACTTGGCAAAGGTAATTACCGCTGAAAGAGACGACTTATGGCAAGGGGATATTCCTCTGTTTACTACTAAACCTAATTCACGAGATATTTGGAGCAGTTCTGGCAGGCAAATTGCTGATTTTTGTCCCGAGCCTAGTATGGTTGCAGTAAATAGGCGTATTCAACAACTCAATCAAACCGACTTAACCCAACAACTGTGGTTTATTCGAGCTTCTGTAGCAGTTTCCATAACTAAGCAAGAACAAGATAATAAAGCTACGAATATTGTTCTGGAATCACATCAGAATCTAAGCTTCAATCATGTTGATCGCGATATCCTTTTAGAATCTGCTCGTTCAATTGGCGATCGCTTAAAAACATTAGCTTTATATGGCAAACAAGATGTTGCTTGGATTGGCTTGAATCTAATTGAAGAAAAATACTGGGTTTTGGCACCTTTAGGCATAGATTTATATGAAGGACTTCCAGGAATCACTCTTTTTCTCGCTTATTTGGGTAAAGTTACGCGGGACGATAGCTATACCAATCTGGCAAAAGTGGCATTGAAAACTTTGCAACGGGAAATAGAAAGTCAACAAGAATCAATCCTATCGATTGGCATTTTTGCTGGTTGGGGAGGAATTATTTATACTTTGACTCATTTAGCTATCTTGTGGAATGACTCGGAGTTAATTTCTCAAGCGGAATCTTTAGTCAAACTTTTACCAGCATTAATCGAGGAAGATCGATGCTTTGATATTATGGCTGGTTCGGCGGGATGTATTGCTAGTTTACTTGCTCTGTACCGTTGTCATCCTTCTCAGGATACTTTGGATGTTGCTATCCAGTGTGGAGAACATCTTATAGCAAAAGCAACCAAAATGAAGTCTGGTATTGGTTGGGTATTGCCAGATGCAGGTACGCAACCATTAACGGGTTTTTCCCACGGAGTGGCAGGAATTGCTAGCGTTCTTTTGGAATTGACGGCTATAAGCAAGAGAAAAATTTTTCATCAAGCAGCTATGAATGCGATCGCCTATGAAAGGAGCGTATTTTGTTCTCAAGAGAGAAATTGGCCAGATTTGCGAGAATTTACCGCCACTATATTAGGCAAAAAAGAGACTCAGCATAATTGCTTGATGGCTTGGTGTCATGGCTCCTCAGGAATTGGTTTGGCGCGCTTGCGTTCTCTACCATATCTTGACGACTGCCAAATCCAAACCGAGATTGATATAGCTCTTGATACTACTTGGAAAAAAGGCTTTGGTCGCAATCACTCCCTCTGTCATGGAGATTTGGGAAATTTGGAATTATTTTTGGCAGCTAGTCTTAATCTAGAAAATTCTGATTCCCAGGCTAAAGTCGAGCATCTCACTGCCACAATCCTTCAAAGTATCGATAGACAAGGCTGGCTTTGTGGCGTTCCTTGGGGAGTCGAAACTCCTGGTTTAATGACGGGATTAGCCGGTATTGGTTACCAATTACTAAGATTAGCTCAACCAGAAGCAGTTCCCTCTATCTTAATGTTAGAAGCACCGAAGTCATAACTCTCATTTGTCAATCTGGGAAATTGTAAATGAATGTAACGAATTGCAGCAAGTAATAATTTTTCATTGATAGGTAATCAGGGAACATTGAACTTTAAATTTTCGATGTTACCAACACAGTAATTAATCTTGCTTAATGATTATCAATAATATTCATGAAATATCAACTTATCAAACAATATAGTGAAGAAGATTGTGGTGCAGCTTGTATAGCTTCAATTAGTAAGCATTATGGTAAAAGTTTTACTATTAATCATTGTCGAGAAGTAATTGGAACCAGACAAACTGGTTCGACTTTATTAGGTCTTAAACAGGGAGCCGAAGTACTTAACTTTAATACCAGAGCTATTAAAACATCAGTAGATGTTCTGGCTAAAAATGCTCTTCCTCTACCCGCGATTATTCATTGGAAAGGATACCATTGGGTGATTTTATACGGTAAGAAAGGCAAAAAATATATAATTGCAGACCCAGCTATCGGCATTATGTATTTAGATCGAAAAGCTCTTCTGGATGGGTGGAAAGATGGAGTAATGCTATTACTAGAACCAGATTGTGATCGCTTTAACCAACAAACAGACGATCGCCAAAAAATCAAAGGATTGGCTCACTTTTTGCGGCGAGTTTTACCCTACAAGGGAATTCTCAGTCAGACCTTATTAATCAATGGTGCTTTGGGATTAATATCTTTAGGTTCTCCCTTCTTGCTACAAATTTTAACTGATGACGTGCTTGTAAGAGGAGATTCTCAACTATTAACTAGAGTTGCGATCGCAGTAGTTATTATGCATTTAGTTAATAGTTGTTTGCAGTTAGTTCAATCAAATTTAGTTACCCATTTTGCTCAAAGAATTAAACTTAATTTGATTTTTGAATTTGGCAGACAAATTTTACGCTTACCTTTGACTTATTATGAAACTCATCGTAGTGGAGAGATTATTAGTCGTCTAGAAGATATTGAAGATATCAATCAATTAATTTCTCAAGCTGTAGTTAGTTTGCCCAGTCAATTTTTTATAGCGTTTATTTCCTTGGGAATTATGATTTCTTATAATTTCCAACTAACCTGTCTTGCCATTGTTATTGCATTACTAATGACTTTGTCTACAGTCGCTTTTTTACCCATACTACAGCAAAAAATTCGTCAGACAATGGCTTTGTCAGCAGAGAATCAAGGAATTCTAGTAGAAACCTTTAAAGGCTCAATTACTCTGAAAACTACTACCGCAGCTCCTCAATTTTGGTCGGAGTTTCAAAATCAATATAGTCGTCTAGCAAATTTTACCTTTAAAACAATTCAAATTAGTTTTATTAATGGTATTTTTGCTAACTTAGTTGCCAATATAGGCACTATAGCTCTTCTATGGTTTGGCAGTAAATTAGTCATTGAAGAGTCTTTAACCATTGGCATGCTATTAGCATTTAATAGTATGAATGCTAACGTCAATTCTTTTGTGAATAATGGAGTCAGTTTTGTCGATGAATTTTCCCGAGCTAAAACCGCTACTCGTCGTTTGAATGAAGTTATTCAAGCAACTCCAGAACAAAAAGATGGCATTCGCAAGCCTGCAGCAACTATTAAAGATAATACAGATATTATTTGCTCTAACCTTAATTTCTATCACACTGGAAGAGTCGATCTTTTAAAAGATTTTAATTTAACAATTCCTGGAGGAAAAGTTGTTGCTTTAATCGGCAAGTCTGGTTGCGGTAAAAGTACTGTATCAAAAATAATTGCGGGCTTATATTCACCTCAATCAGGTAACGTCCGCTTTGGGGATTATAATCAACAAGATCTAGCTTTAGATTGTCTTCGTCAACAAATAGTCTTAGTCCCTCAAGAAGCTCATTTTTGGAGTCGCTCGATTATTGATAACTTTCGTTTGGGGAATCCTAATATTGGATTTGACCAGATAGTTAAAGCTTGTAAAGTAACGGGTGCAGATGAATTTATTCGCAAGCTTCCCGACAAGTATTTAACCATTCTGGGAGAATTTGGATCCAACCTTTCGGGAGGGCAAAGACAGAGATTGGCTCTGGCTAGGGCAATTGTCAACAATCCTCCTGTGATTATTCTAGATGAATCGACTGGCGCATTAGATCCAGTTAGTGAGACAGAAGTTTTGCAAAAACTATTAGCCTATCGTCGCGGAAAAAGCACGATTATTATCAGCCATCGCCCCCGCGTCATTAGTCAAGCCGATTGGATCGTCATGCTGGAAGAAGGCAAGGTTATTTTACAAGGCGATCGCCGCAAATTGAATTATCAAACAGGAGAACATCAACAGTTTTTAGTGAGCTAGTCATGAATCAACAGACGCATATTGCTTTAAAACAAAGCCAACAAATATTTGCTGAAAATATGGATACTGATCTTACTCCCAAAGATAATATTAGCAAGTCAGAAATAGTTGTTCGGGAGCCAAGTCAGCCATTGGCTTTGTCAACCAATCATAATGCTTTAAATTCAGTTGACGAAAATGATTTTATGCCACCGATTAGCCTCTGGACAAGGTTAGGCGGAATGTTTTTAGTTGGCTCTGTAGGTATAGCGATCGCTCTAGCAGCCTTTACTCCTTACCGAGTTACAGTGAAAGCCAATACTACTATTCGTCCTGAAGGAAAAATCAAATTAGTGCAAGCAGAAACTTCAGGTACTATAGCGTCTCTGCAAGTCCAAGAAAACCAGACAATTGAAAAAGGAGATGTTATCGCAACCTTAGATAAATCTGCCCTAGAAACAGAAGTCAATTTGATGCAAAATCAGATTCAACAGGGAAAATTACAGCAACAACAACTTAATGCCCAAATTTCTGCCGTTCAAAGACAAATATTAGCAGAACAAGAACGGATTAATGATGGTATTTCCGAAGCGGAGTTAGAACTAAGTAAAACCCGTCGTGACTATCAAGATCGCCTAATCACTAGCTCTGCTCAAGTTCAAGAAGCCCAAGCCAATTATGGTTTAGCCCAAGCAGAGTTAGCTCAAGCACAAGCAGAATTGAAATCGGCGATCGCTACCCTAGAATCTCAAATAGCTGCAATGACTTCTGCCAAGTCTAAATCAGATCGTTACCAAGCAATTGCTATTACTGGCGCTATATCTCAAGATCTTTTAGATGAAGTTACTTTAGATTATCAACAGCTAAAGCAACAGGTTCAAGCGCAAAAAGCTACTGTACAAAGATATCAAAGTGCGATTACTCGCCAACAGCAAGGGATTGCAGCAGCTAAAGCTCGTTTAAATAATATGGAAGCAGCCCTCGATCCTAGTAATGCAGAAGTGGAAATTGCCCAAAAACGGATTAGCCAATTCCAAGCCAGTGGAAAAGCGACTATTGCTATTCTTAATCGCGAACAAGAAGCTCTCAAACAACAGAATATCGACGTTCACAAACAATTAGAGAGACATCAAAGACAATTACAGCAACTTCTAATAAATCGCGATCGCACAATTATTAAAGCACCCGTTAGTGGAACTTTATTCCAGTTGAACCTCCATAACTCTGGTCAAAATGTCCAACCTGGAACGGCGATCGCTAAAATAGCTCCCGAACATACTACTCTATGGGCGCAAGCCTACGTCAAGCCTCAGGATATCAATCAAGTAACTGTAGGACAACCCGCTCAAATCAGAATTTCTGCTTGTCCTTATCCCGACTATGGAGTATTACCAGGGACAATTACTAAAATATCTCCTGATATTGTTCCAGTTCGGGATAATACTTCTGCTAATGCGATCGATGCCCAAGGTTTATATGAAGTAACTATTAAACCCGAAAGCTCTATTCTCAAACAAGGAAATGCTCAATGTATCCTGCAACTGGGTATGGAAGGTAGAGCCGATATTCTTGCCAAGGAAGAAACTGTATTGAGATTTTTATTTAGAAAAGCAAGATTAATTGTCGATCCATAATTTATCAGTCATTTTATATCGTGGAATAGATACTCATCTTCAAGCACCTGTAAAAGTCTCTCCTCCAGTGAATTAAGAGTCGCACGATTGAGTTTTTCCAACCACTTTAAAAGACAAAGAGCAGCTTCATCTAATTCCTCAACCTCAGACAGTGCCGTCATTCTCTCCCCCAAATCCAGCATCTGCTCTGATTCATCATGGGTGAATTTCATGGGCATCAGGTCATCAATTGAAACCACAAACCGATCGTTCCAGGTATCTACCACGCACTCATCTTTTTTCACTTCTGCCACGACACACCAGCAATTTTGTTTACCTGGAACTCCCGACTTGATGCGACAAAACTCACTCTCGGAAAAAGGATTAATGGGTTGATATTTCTGTTGCAAATAAGCTTTAACTGCCTTGGAGACTACAACCTTGGGGGGTACTTTATCTACTGCCATCCTTACTGCCATAATCCAAACTTTACCCGCTTCAATCGGGTTTAAATGAGCTTGAAAAATCGGTCGTAACTGAGATTGTTTGGTAGGTAATGGCTCATTTAGACTATTAGTCTTTAAATATTCCTCGATCGAATAATAAGTCTCGGCAGCAAGCATACAACGCTCGATGTAAAGCATCGTAAAACCAAAAACTGACTCGCAATATGTCTCAAAACTATTAAAGCGATCGCGATAAAGTTTGAGTCGCTTAATACTCCTTAATGCCTGACCTCGAAGCACGAATCCCGTCCGTACCTGATGCTCTAATTTATCCCTTAAGTCCGCTTCCTGTGGTGATAAGACATACAAGCTGGAATATGTCCTGATTTCTTCTGATTACCTACTAATTTTACAACTTTTAGTGCAAATAACAGAGCTTCTCTGTTGTAAGATTTCTATTTTTCTGGAACAATTATTTCTTGAGATGATGATTGTGGTTGATCTGAAGATTTCGGCTCGTATTTTTGAGCCAAAGCTTCTGACATTTGATAAACTTTTCTGGCTTGTTCTTCTAAATCTTTGCCCATTGACAATAACTCTTTTAAAGTCTGCTCATCTGGTAATTGTTTCATGGTAAGTTTCTCAAGCGATCCAATATAGCTCTACTTCTTATTTTAGTGTCAGCCCACAAAATTATAGGCAAAAAGTTTCCACCAGTAAGTTTTGACTACAAAAAGTAACTTATTCACTGAATTTGTAAGGTGGGCAATTTGCTGTAGGGTTATTTTAGGCGTTCTATTTCAAACCATGCCCATTCGACGTAAGGCTCGTATTTCCCAATCTAGCCCTCGAAATTTGGCGACAGTCTCTACTCTGCCTACTGTTAAAGCAATGATAGATTGTTTTGAGCGTTATCTCCGTCTGACTATTGCTAATGGTAATGCCAGCGTTGATACAATCAAGACCTATCGCAATCGTACCGCTCAGTTTCTTAGTTGGTGTAGGGAGCGAGAGCTTTATCCTGCTTTAGTTACCAAGCAAAACGTCCTTGAACATCGCAAATATTTGGTCGATGGCGGGAAAACCTCTTCCACGATTCGTTTGTCCCTGATATCCATTAAACATTTCTATACTGCTTGTTTGGCAGATAAATTAGTCAAAGGCAATCCCGCGATTGGCATTAAAGCACCAAGGGAAAAGCGTGAAGTTGGTAACACGATTAATTACTTAACCCAAGAAGAACTACAGCAGATATTCGATAGTGTTGCACCTACCTATAAAATTCGAGGAGATAAAACCAAACAAGTACAGGTATTGCGCGATCGCATTCTTTTAGGATGTATGGCTCTTCAGGGCTGTCGCAGTGTGGAAATGTATCGGGCAAATTGGGGAGATATTAGCCAGTCGGAAGGTCAGCATTATCTAAGACTGGATGGTAAAAACAGCATCAGAACTGTGATGTTGAGGGCAGATTTGGCAGAGGAAATAGTTCTTTATCGTCAAGCTCGTAGCAAAACCAAAGAAAAGCTCAATTCGGCTTCACCCTTATTTATTTCTCTTTCTAACCGCCGTTACGGTGAAAGGCTTTCTAGAAGTGGCGTTGGTCATGTTGTCGATAGCTATCTCGAAAAATGCGATCTCAAGCATACTGACTTAGAGCGAAGTCTTTCACCCCATAGTCTCCGTCATACCGCAGGTACGTTAAGCCTTCAAAGTGGTTCTTCTTTGCGGGAAGTGCAGGATTTACTCGGACATAACGATCCTAAAACTACTGCTATCTATACCCATGTTTTCAATTCACAAGAGAATAATCCTGCTGCCAAAATTGATATTCATTTTTAGCTCTTAACTTTAAGGACACATCTACCCCGATTCAGCCAGCCGAATTTTACGCGAATTCTGTAACATTTTTTGAAGTCTAAAGAATTTCTGCTCGTAGTTTTCGGAGAACTTCCTTAACATTAATGAGCAATGAAGGAATTCCCCTCAGAATCATCCAAGAAGTGAGCGGACACCGCAGTTTAGCCGAACTTCAGAAATACCTAGGGGTTAGTCCCGATCAAGTCAGAGAAACAGTTTCAGCCCTATCAATGCTCTCTTTTGTCAAAGTATCCTGGTTTCCCGACTCCCCTAATAAAAAGAAGAAAATAGCCCAAAAAGCAAATATCCCTAGCTCGATTGAACTAGAGAATGATTAATATCTTTTACAAAAACATAACAAAGTAAGCTATTTACTCATTTATGTTAGATAATGCTATCCAAGTGAAGTGATATAGGGAACAGAAAAATGTAACAGCTTTTCTGGAGTTCTATTACCTATATACATCACATCACACCCTAAAAGTTTAAAGTTTGCCGACTTCAAACAGGTGTGATGGTTTGTATAAGGCGAAGTGAATTCCAACAATTAGTCATTATATTTTGTTGTTTGGAATTGATTGTCTGGATCGTAGGAGATTTCGACTTTTAATTTAAAACACAATCCGTTTGCGCTAGGGCGCGTTTTTCCAGTTAAGGAGAGACGGCTTTGACGTAACAGTTCCTTGTGCTTGTTCATATTATAGAACAGGTTAGCACAGCGATCCATTAATACGGTTCATCCTTCACTTTTTGCAAAACTTTGTAATAAGAGTAGAGCCGTGACTTATTCTGGGGATAATTCCCATTCTGTAACCTTTGTTCAAGACCGCCTTCTCTTTAAGCACCATCTCAAAGAACTCCACGAGAGTTCTATCGACGATGGCATTATCAATCTCAACTTCCGCTCTTTATCTGGGGACGAACCCAAAGAGTATCTATTCTGCCGTCTCTCTTCTAAGAAGCGATTAAATAGTGGTCGAGTCAATTCATCAACTCTCCACAACTACCGAAACACCGAAGAGGGAGGGATTTGGATCTCTGGTCTCAATCCCCACAATGGCTGGCAACCTTGGGATTGGGGACGATTCAAGCCAGACTGCCCTTATATTGATACCAAGAACAATAAGCCCATCAAATATCTCTCGCCCCCCAACGGCGGGAGTCATCCCATCTACCTTGACGTTCCCCAACACATTTGGGACAAGGTAGCCCAACGTTACCGTATCAAACGCTATCACTCTCCTTTAATAGAGAGATTAGCCGACAAACGCCCGACTGGGGGTGGGTATACCCTAAGTCCCATTGGGCTAAAACGTAGCCTCTCTGACTGTCTGCGGGGAGGCATCAAGCCAGTTTCCTTCCTGCCTAAAAGTCTCCAACCCATAGCTACAGAAGAATCCAACACCAGTAACGAGCCTTACTGCTTCTGGTCTTGGGTCAAAGCTCATCCCGAAATTCCCATAATTCTTACAGAAGGGGAGAAGAAAGCAGCTTGTCTCCTCTCTCTGGGCTTTGTAGCGATTTCATTGCCTGGAATCTGGATGGGTCGAGTTAAAAATAAGGCAACTGGTGCAGACCACCTCCACCCTGACTTGCTACCAATGGTAGAGACTGGGCGAAAATTCGTCATCCTGTTCGATAACGACCCCAAGCCCTCCACCAAAAGACAAGTTAATAACGCCATTCGGCATACGGGTAATGTAATAGAAAAGGCTGGGGCTACCTGTGAAGTGGCACTACTGCCCGAAGATTCAGAAAAAGGAGTAGATGACTTTGTATTTGCCAACGGGGGAGAGTCAGCAGCTTCTTTAATTGCCCAGCTTGTCAAAGCTGCCTTGAACTTAGAGGGCTTCCTGCGCCATGTACGACCTAAAGGTTGGGGACTTAGCAGTAAATATCCTGCTAACCTCAAGATCAACATTCCCCGTATCTCCGAGTTCGTTAAGCTATTTCCCAACTCAGGACTAGTAGTGCTTTGGAGCGGTATGAATACGGGGAAAACCTATCTTTTAGAACAGCGCGAGCAAAAACACCCTGAAGAACGATTTCTCAATGTCGGGCATCGGGTTAACCTCTTACAAAACCTCTCCAAACGCCTCAAAACAGATATCTATTCCGAGATATCCGTCGGTAATTTTGGTCGAGTTAAACGACTGAGTATTACCCTCGACAGCCTCTATAAATTACAAAATAACCTCAATGATTACGATTGCGTCTTTATCGACGAAGCCTGTCAAAATCTCACCCATCTCCTGCACAGTAAAACCTGTAAAGAATACCGAGCAGAAATTCTTGAGATTCTAGAGTGTATTGTCAGTAAAGCTAAACTAGTCATTCTGGCAGATGCTCACATGGATGATGTTACCGTCGATTTCTTCCGCCAAATGCGACCCCAAGAAGAAGTCCCCTTTATCATTCACAATGAATATCAACCAGGAAATCGCGAAGTCTATCTCTATAACGGTAACGACAGTAGTGCCTTAGTCGAACGCATTAGTATCGCCACCATGACTGGGCAAAAGATTATGGTAGTGGCTGATTCTAAGGCTTTTATTAAAAAAACTGAAGAGATGCTCACAGGCGAGCAGGGGAAAAAAGTAGAAGTTACAGAAGAGAAAGACCAACCTAGCCCTTTAGGAAACCTCCGCATCTGGTCGATTCACGGCGATAACAGCGGTAGTGAAGAAAACAAAGTCTTCATTAAGGATATTTCTTCGGCAGTCAAGGATATCGATGTGCTGCTGGCTTCTCCCAGTTTGGGTACGGGGGTTGACATTCAAGGCGATCGCTTTGAAGCAGTTTTTGGTGCTTTTCATGCCACTACTCAATCGGCTACCGAATGCGCCCAACATCTCCACCGCTTTCGTAAAGGTGTACCGATTCACCTTTGGATAGCTCCTTGTCCTCCTTTTGGCTATAAGGAAACCGATCCCCAGAAGATTAAGGAAAGAATGCTTGAGTCTAATGAAATGACGGCATTCTTGATTCGGATTGATAAGGAGACTTACACGCGAGGAGCTGAGAAGGATTGGGCATTAGATGCCTACTGTCAGATTGAAGCTAACCGCAACCGTTCGATTAACAATCTTCGGGAGGATTTACAGGATCTTCTAACTGAGATGGGCTATAACCTCTCAGTGGTAAGTTCTGAAACTGCTAA
>JBCCNG010000055.1:0-12904 GCA_039025955.1 Cyanobacteria bacterium P01_C01_bin.72
CCAGTATGGCGATCGCTAGATTCCTAACAGTGACTAGTGTGTATTTAGTTAATCGCTTATTTTCTATAATACTCAATAAAAGTTAAGAAAAAAGTAGTCTTTTATAAGCTGCTCAAATTTAGATTCTTGAGTATTGTGCGCGGTTAAAATACTGGCTTGATCTAGAGAGAGATAAATTACTTCCAGAAAACCATTCTTAAAGCAGAGTTAATTAGGGTTAATTAGGGCTTGGTGAAAAACTGGGATTTGAGAGGATATCTGTTTAAAAGCTAAAAGCTAAAAGCTAAAAACCTATTGACAAACAACACACACCCTTATACGAAGCGGCTTGCACTACATGCGGCGAACTAAGCGCCTTTGTCGCATTGAGTGTACCCTTTAGGGGAACTTGTTACCTACTACCTACTACCTACTACCTACTACCTACTACCTGCTACCTAATAACTTGTATGGTATGGAAATTAATTAGAACGACTATAAGTTTGCATTTCTTCTATTTGTTTCGGCAAAATAACAGTAAGCAGAAAGAATAGGTATAAATGGTTCGGGTAAAGAGAAGATATGGCAACAGCAAAAAGTTTAGATCGGCTTTTGGGTAACAAAGCGATTGTAATTGGCGGCAGTATTGCAGGGATGCTGAGTGCCAGGGTGCTGTCAGATTATTTTGAGCGAGTAATTATTTGCGATCGCGACAGGCTGCCAGAAACACCTCAAGCCCGTCGCGGTGTGCCGCAATCGGTACAACCTCACGTTTTGTTTACTAGGGGCTATCGGCTGTTAACTGAGTTTTTCCCTGGTATTGAATCGCAGTTCTTGCAAAATGGTGTGCTTAGTATTGATTGGGCGAGGGAATTTAGACATTACTTTAACGGACATTGGGGCATAGAAGCAGCCGAGGAGAGCGATATTGTCTCCCTTACCTGTAGCCGCTATTTATTAGAGTGGATCATTCGCTGCGAGTTGCAGAAGTTGCCAACAGTTGAAATTCTGCCGCAAAGCAAGGTTGCGGGATTGGTTTATGATCATTCAACCACAAGAGTTACAGGAGTAAAATTACAGTCTCAGGATGAGTTAAATGCTGATTTGATTATAGATGCTAGTGGTCGAAGTTCTGCCGCTTCTGAGTGGTTATCAAGGATAGGGCAGACTCCTGCTCCTGAAACCATAGTTAATCCCTATCTTGGCTACGCTACGCGCCGTTATAAACTGCCAGAAAATTTAAACCCCGATTGGAAGGTAATGTTAATTTCGCAAACGCCTCCCAAAGATACTCGTTTAGGCTATTTAGCCAGAATTGAGAACGACGAGTTAATAGCTACCCTGGGAGGATATAGCAAAGACTTTCCGCCTTTAGATGAGGACGGGTTTTTAAAATTCGCTCAAAGCTTGGCACAGCCTGATTTTCATCAGGCGATCGCCAATGCAACTCCCACATCTGAGGTCTACGCCCATCGTGCTACTGCTAACCGTCGGCGCAACTATGAACAGATAAGACTACCTGATGGTTTTATTGCCTTAGGGGATGCTGTGTGTGCTTTGTGTCCCGTTTACGGACAGGGAATGACGGTTAGTGCCTTGGGGGCAAAAACTTTGCAGGGATGGTTGAGTAAATCAACTAGAGGCAAGTTAGATAATAATCGCTTTCAGAAACAGCTAGCCAAGAGCAACTCTTTTCACTGGATGCTAGCCACTAGCCAAGACTCTCGTTTTCCCGCTACTGTCGGTGGCAAAGCCGCTAAAGAAAGTGTAGTTGAGCGGTTAATGACAGGCTATATGAATAGGCTAATCGCCAAATCAGCAGTTGAGCCAGACCTGCATTTAAAGTTTTTAGAAATTGCTCACCTATTACGATCGCCTTTATACTTTTATCATCCTGCGGTAGTTTGGCAGGTGCTTACTTAGGGTTTGCTGAAAAACTGGGATTTGATGAAATATCTTAAATAAAAAAGATCGTAGTAATTAGCTACGACCTCAAAAAAACATTGAGTTTTTAACTCAATCAATTCTATTTAATAAACAACATTTCCTGATAAGTAGGTAGAGGCCAAAGATCATCGGCGACTTCAGATTCTAGCGTATCAACATCAGACCGCACATCATCCATCAAGGAGCGAAGGGTAGTAGCAGAATACTGCATGTGTTCCTCTACAGTACCAAAATCTTCTTTAGCCAATGCGGAACTGAGTTTAGACACTTTGTCAGTCATGGAGTTAGTCAATTCGGCAACAGCCTTGATATTATCTTGATTCAGACTAATACCCATATCTCCCAAACCAGCAACAGTAGTAGCGATATCTGCTAGGTGACGCATAGCTGCGGGGTAGACCCCAGTTTTTGCCATGTCAATTACTAGCTTGGCTTCCACTTCAATCGACAAAATATACTGCTCGGCATAGACCTCAAAGCGGCTTTCTAGTTCTGTAGGGGAAAGAACTCCAGTTCTCTCAAAGAGTTCCTCAATATATTTCTCTTTCAAAACTGGTAGAGCATCTGCTGTAGTGGGCAGGTTAGCCAAACCGCGTTCTTCTACCGCCATTTTGTGCCAGGCATCAGAGTAGCCATCACCACCAAAGATCACCGCACTATGTTTTGCCATAACTTCTTTGATTACGGCAATTACGGCATCGTTAAGCTGCGCTCCTTTACCCAGTTCCGCCTCTAGCATTTCGCCAATGGCGGTTAGAGAATCGGCAAGCATGGTGTTAAGAGCAATTAAAGGGCCAGAAACTGACTGACTAGAACCGACTGCACGGAACTCAAAACGGTTGCCAGTAAAAGCAAAGGGAGAAGTTCGATTGCGATCGCCCGCATCCTTAGCTAGAGGAGGTAGAGTATCTACATCAAATTCCATTTTGCCACTGTGACTATACTGCTCGTCTAGTTCTCCTGCGGCAATCTTATTAAACAGCTCTTCTAGCTGCGAACCAAGGTAAACCGACATGATTGCGGGAGGAGCTTCATTTGCTCCCAAGCGGTGATCGTTACTGGCATTAGCAATTACGGCTCGCATCAAAGGTCCATACAAATGTACCCCGCGAATTACCGCCGCGCAGAAAACCAAGAATTGCAAATTTTCGTGAGGAGAGTCGCCAGGATCAAGCAAGTTTCCTTGAGTAGAGTTACCTACAGACCAGTTAACGTGCTTACCTGAACCATTGATTCCCGCAAAGGGTTTCTCGTGCAGCAAACAGACAAAGCCATGTTTCTTAGCAGTCTGACGTAGCAGGGTCATGATTAGCTGTTGATGATCGGAGGCAACGTTAGCTGCTTCAAAAATCGGGGCGATTTCAAACTGACCAGGAGCGACTTCATTATGTCTGGTTTTAGCAGGAATACCCAGGCGGTACATTTTCTTTTCTACGTCCTGCATAAAGACCTGAACTCGTTCGGGAATTGCCCCAAAGTAGTGGTCATCAAACTGTTGACCTTTGGCGGGAGGCTTGCCAAACAAAGTTCTACCTGCAAGCAGTAGGTCGGGACGGCTGTTAGCAAAGTGGGAATCGACTAAAAAGTATTCTTGTTCCGCACCACAGCTAGAGTTTACGGGGGCGATATCGCCATAGCCCAAAAGCTTGAGTACTTTGTTTGCCGCCTTATTCATCGCACCAATTGAGCGCAACAGAGGGGTCTTTTTATCTAGGGCTTCTCCCGTCCAGGAAACAAAGATGGTGGGAATGCAGAGCGTCATCCCATTATCAGTTTCCATTAGATAGGCAGGACTAGTCACATCCCAAGCAGTGTAGCCTCTGGCTTCAAAAGTAGAGCGAATGCCGCCGTTGGGGAAAGAAGAACCATCAGGCTCACCTTGAACCAGTAACTTACCAGCAAATTCGGCGATCGCACTACCATCGCTTTGAGTAGAAATAAAGCCATCGTGTTTTTCTGCCGTGGCGTTGGTCATGGGATAAAAAACGTGAGCATAGTATGACGCACCTTTAGAAATAGCCCAATCTTTCATTGCCGAGGCTACTGTATCGGCAATGGAAACATCTAGCTGTTCGCCAGCTTCAATAGTTTTTTTCAAAGACTTGAATACATTTTTGGGCAGACATTGTTTCATCTTGCTAAGACTAAAAACGTCTACTGCCCAAAGATCCTCTAAACGACCAGGAGGTCCAACAGGAATCGGTTCACGTTCAGTGATTTGATAAATTGCTTGAGTGCGAGATTCGTATCCCATGACAGTTATATTGTTATTGCAAGTATTGAGTTCAGTTGATCGTACCTTGGTCGCAATTCTGGAAAATGTAAATTTAGTAACAGATTTTTTCTAGATTACATACTTTACAAGACAGTGACAAGTCAAAGTTATGTGTTGTTTGCCATTCTGTATAAAAAATTAAGCTTTGTTCCAGAATTGCTTCCCTGCTACCAAAACTAGAGGGGAAGATGTCAAAATTTAAAGCAAACCGTAGTCGTTGCTACGACTTATGGGATTATTAATAGAAGTAACTTAAGACATAGCTTAAATTAAGAGACTTAAATCAGTAGTCATAGACTATTTGGTCGTTTTAAGATGGGCATATGCGGCATCGGGCATAGACGTATTCGCGCCGTCTAGCCACGAAATGGCTGTGCCTTGGTTCTACGAGATAATGCTCCATATACGCTGTGATCATTGGTCAAAAATTAGATAAATTTAAGAAAATTGCTGTTGGGAGAATTTTGGGAAGATGCGTGACGCTGTTACCAACTTAATTAGAAATTATGATATTGCTGGTCGTTACCTAGACCGCAACGCGATGGATAGCCTAAAGGACTTTTTTGCCTCTGGTAATGCTAGGGTATCCGTAGCAACTATGGTCAGCGGGAACGCCGCTACAATTGTGAAAAGTGCGGGGCTAAAATTATTTGAAGAAGTCCCTGAACTGATCCGCCCTGGAGGCAATGCTTACACGACTCGTCGCTATTCTGCCTGCTTGCGAGACATGGACTATTACCTGCGTTATGCAAGTTATGCTTTGGTGGCAGGTAGCATGGACGTGCTGGACGAAAGAGTTTTACAAGGTTTGCGAGAAACCTACAATTCCTTGGGAGTGCCTATTGGTCCAACTGTAGTCGGCATCGAGATTATGAAAGATATGCTCAAGGAAATGGCGGCAGAAAACGGGATCGAAAACACTAGCTTTATCGATGAGCCTTTTGAATATATGACCAGAGAATTGAGTGAGGTTTCAGTCTAAGCAATTTGTGTTGCTTTTGCTTGGAAACAGAGTACGAACAGGTTGAGCTAATCGCCCCAAAAAAACTTGGAGTTGGGGGGCGATTTTTATTTTGTCGCTAAAAACATTACATAAACATTATTTGTCTGCTGGACAGATTGTCACTTGACCTAAACTATTACCATGGTCTCGCTATCTCAGTGTCTCGGTACGGGAAACCACACTAAAATAACTGTTGCCAGAGGTTACGTAGTTTAGCTAAATTAGCACTCGTATGGTGAGAGTGCTAATCTAAATTAAGAGGTAACTTTCACCTCAAGTGTTACTCAAAATATTTTCGAGTCTTTAGTTATCTGGAGAATTTTGCATGGCAGCTATTAGTATCAACGTTACAACTGTAAAACCGCTGGGCGATCGCGTATTCATTAAAGTAAGCGCTAGCGAAGAGAAAACTGCTGGCGGAATCTTGTTACCCGATGCAGCCAAAGAGAAGCCTCAAGTTGGTGAAGTTGTTGGTGTTGGACCTGGCAAACCCAAAGATGATGGTGGTTACACGCCTTTAGAAGTCAAGGTAGGAGATAAAGTGCTTTACTCCAAATATGCTGGCACTGATATCAAACTCGGTGGTGAAGACTATGTTTTGCTATCTGAAAAAGATATTTTGGCAGCGGTTTCTTAATTTGTCTTTTGATTAGGTTATCGGCTAGTTACTTAGTTACCCAGATTAAGGTTGTAGCTACTGGCAACTATTAATCACAGCATCAAGAATTTTTACTATTCACTGTTCATCTTTTCATTAAAGGCAAATCAAAATAAATGGCTAAATCTATTATTTATAACGACGAAGCCCGTCGTGCATTAGAAAAAGGAATTGATTTATTGGCTGAAGCGGTAGCCGTTACCCTCGGCCCTAAAGGACGTAATGTCGTCCTCGAAAAAAAATTTGGCGCGCCCCAAATTGTCAATGATGGGGTAACGATCGCCAAAGAAATTGAATTAGAAGATCACATCGAGAATACTGGCGTATCTTTGATTCGTCAAGCAGCTTCTAAAACTAATGATGTTGCGGGAGATGGAACTACCACTGCTACAGTTTTAGCCCACGCTATTGTTAAGGAAGGTTTACGTAACGTAGCGGCTGGGGCAAACCCCATTGCGATTAAGCGCGGTATTGATAAGGCGATCGAATATTTGGTCGGTAAAATCCAAGATCAGTCCCAGCCTGTCGGTGATTCTAATGCGATCGCTCAGGTTGGTACTATTTCTGCTGGTAATGACCAAGAAGTAGGCGATATGATCGCTCAGGCGATGGACAAGGTTGGTAAGGAAGGGGTTATTTCCCTCGAAGAAGGTAAGTCCATGACTACCGAACTAGAAATTACCGAAGGGATGCGCTTTGATAAAGGCTATATTTCTCCTTACTTTGTTACCGATACAGAAAGAATGGAGGCTGCTTTAGAAGAGCCTTTGATTCTGATTACTGACAAGAAAATCAACTTGGTACAGGATCTTGTCCCCGTATTAGAACAGGTGGCACGTCAGGGTAAACCCTTGTTAATTATCGCTGAAGATATCGAGAAAGAAGCTCTAGCAACTTTGGTGGTTAACCGTCTGCGTGGTGTGCTAAACGTGGCGGCAATTAAAGCACCTGGATTTGGCGATCGCCGTAAGCAAATGCTTGAAGATATTGCGGTTTTGACTGGTGGACAGGTAATCTCGGAAGATGCTGGTCTAAAACTAGAAACAGCAAGTGTGGACATGCTCGGTACTGCTCGCCGCATCAACATTACCAAAGACAGCACTACTATTGTTGCCGAAGGTAATGAAGCAGGAGTTAAAAGCCGCTGTGAGCAGATTCGCCGTCAAATCGAAGCGAGTGAATCTTCCTATGACCAAGAAAAACTACAGGAGCGTCTGGCAAAACTGTCTGGTGGTGTAGCGGTAATTAAAGTTGGTGCTGCGACTGAGACCGAAATGAAAGACCGCAAATTACGTCTCGAAGATGCCATCAACGCGACTAAAGCCGCAGTAGAAGAAGGTATTGTCCCTGGTGGTGGTACTACTCTAGCTCACCTCGCTCCTGGCTTAGAAGAGTGGGCAAATGCTAGCCTCAAAGACGAAGCTCTTACTGGTGCGACAATTGTGGCTCGTGCTTTAACCGCACCTCTAAAAAGAATTGCGGAAAACGCTGGTCAAAATGGCGCTGTGATTGCTGAAAGAGTTAAAGAACAAGACTTTAGCACTGGTTACAACGCAGCCAAAAACGAATTCGTCAACATGTTTGATGCTGGTATTGTTGACCCCGCAAAAGTAACTCGCTCTGCATTACAAAATGCTGCTTCGATCGCAGGAATGGTCTTAACTACTGAATGTATTGTGGTTGATAAGCCTGAGAAAGAAAAAGGCGGTGCTGCTGGTGCTGGTGATTTTGATTATTAATTTAACGGCTCTAAGCCATAAGCTTTAGGCTCTAAGCTGACTATCTTATCAAGCTATCTCATAAAAGTTGTGGGGTAGCTTTTTTATTTGCTCAAGTAATATCATTTCTCGAAAATAGGGAGATAATTAGCTTTAGGCAGAGGGCAGTTTTAAAGGATACCGCTTCGCATAAGGGCAGAAGGGATGAAAGATAATGGTTTTGTGTTTTTATTTTCTCAGTAAGAAAGAATCTAAGTCTCCAGTTACTTTTGAGAATTGGTGTAACGTCTTAAACAATAGATTTTGATTGGCGATGGTTTTTAGATTTAAAGAAAAATATAGTTAGCAATAGACTGCCCTAACTGCCCCAACTGCCCCAACTGCCCTAAAGGCGATCGCTTTGTCTAGCTTAAGACAGATTCGGTAATTTCCCACACCTTAAGATTAATGATTGAATTAAGATCAAGATAAATAAGCAAGCTTAAACTAGCAGTATAAATTTAAATTTCAATCAAAATTATGAGTAGTACCAGCAACTTTAAAAAAGCAATGCAGGAGGTTCAAGGAAATTCAATCCTTGGTCCAAATGTTATCCCTAACGCACTGCCCTATTTGGGAGGAGGCTTAGTTTTAACCGCTCTGGGAACTTATGGCGGCTTAGGAGTTATGGCTTCTCGCCCTGACTTGTTTATGCCCACATTTATTGGTGCAATCATTGCTCAATTAGTTCTCTTTTTTGTCGCCCAAGGAGTTGCTCAACGAGGAGACAACAGCACTGCCTTACCTCTGCTAGCTGTTTACGGATTGCTTACTGGCTACACCCTAAGCGGAATTGTTGCCTATGCTTTAAATACTTCAGGAGTCGGCATCCAGGGTGTGGGAATTGCGGCTTTGGGCTGTGGCGCAACCTTTATTGTCGGCAGCAAAATCGGTTCTAACCTTTCAGAAGAAGATGGTTTAGCACTGAGTCAAACAATTCGCTTAGGCGTTACCGCACTAGTAGTTGTTTTAGTCGGACAATTACTCTTCTCTTTGTTTGGAGTATATACCCCAAGCTGGCTCGAAGTTGCCATTTCGGGAATTGGAGTAGCCCTATTTGTCGGAGTTGCAGTGGTGGATTTTTATATTTTGCCCCGCACCTATGAAGATGAGCAGTATTTACCCGCAGCACTCTCAATGTATCTAACTTACATCAATCTTTTTGTTTTCATTCTTCGCTTTATGATTGCTATCAATAGTCGTGACTAGAATATAGATAATTAGCGATTAATTAGTACTTAATTTAACAGCTTGCCGCCGCCAGTTTGTATGGTAGGCGGTTTTTTGCGGCTGAAGGCGATCGCTCTTTGCTAATATATCTGCACTAATCAGTCCTGTTTTTCGCTACTCTTTTTAAATAGGACAAAATTTCTGATCCTTCATTCCTTATCATTTATTCTGGGAAATATGGCTTTTGCATCAGTAGTAAAGGCGATCGCAAAATCGACCTTAACCAAAGAACTATTAACCAAACTAGATCAAGGGCAATCTTTATTGCTCAATGGTATTCCCCGTCTCCCGAAAGGAATCATTAGCTCTAGTTTGGCGCAAGCCGAAGATCAAAATCTCTTGGTAGTTTGTTCTAGCCTGGAAGAAGCAGGGCGTTGGGCGGCTCAATTGGAGGCGATGGGCTGGGATACGGTAAATTTCTATCCGACTTCGGAAGCTACTCCCTACAGCCATTTTGACCCTGAATCAGAGATAATCTGGGGGCAGCTATCAGTTATTAGCTATCTGTCTCAAGTTAATAGCAGCAGGCTCAAAGAGCAAGAAGAGCAGAAAAATAATTATCAATTTAGGGCGGTAGTGGCAACAGAAAGGGCTTTACAGCCTCATCTACCACCTCCAGAGGTATTTCAGTCTTACTGTTTGCAGCTTGAACCAGGTATGGAATTGACGACCAAGCAGTTGGATGAATCTTTAGCCAGGATGGGCTATGAGCGAGTAAATCTGGTAGAAATGGAAGGTCAGTGGAGCAGAAGGGGAGATATTGTTGATATTTTTCCTGTTTCAGCGGAATTACCTGTGAGGCTGGATTGGTTTGGAGATGAATTAGAGCAGTTAAAAGAGTTTGATCCGAGCACTCAGCGATCGCTCGATGCTCTAGAGCAGTTGTTGTTAACTCCTACTTCTTTTAATAGTATTATTGCTAACAGTATTTTAGAGAACGGTAAAAGTATTGAAAGCTATTTAAATGATGCAGAACTAGAGGATTTACTTGAGGGAAATACTCCCGAAGGGATGAGAAGATTTTTAGGTCTTGCTTTTGCTCATCCAGTTTCGCTTTTAGATTATTTACCAGAAAATACTTTAGTTGCCATCGATGAATTAGAACAGTGTCGTAATCATGGCGATCTCTGGTGGGAATTAGCCGAGATTCAGTGGCAAGATTTAGAACAAAGTTTGCCGAAAACTCATGCTGAGTTTGATATTTGTTTAGGTAAAACTGACCGCTTTAACTGTATTTATCTCTCAGAAATTGCTGAAGACCAACCCCGTTTAGATCTTGCTAATGCCGAGCAGATTTCAGTACACAATTTACAGGCTCGTCCTATTCCCACTACCCCAAATCAGTTTGCCAAGTTAGCGGCTATTCTACGGGGGAAGCGAGAAATATACGGCAGCATGACTCTAGAAAAATACCATGCGTGGTTGGTTTCTGCCCAGCCTAGTCGTTCGGCTGCTTTGCTACAGGAACATGATTGTCCCGTGCAGTTTATCCCTAATCCCCAAGATTTTCGGGCGATCGCCAAAGCTCATATTCAAAGTACAGCAGTAGCGGTTAAATATTCGGGACTAGCGGAATTGGCAGGGTTTATTTTACCTACCTATCGGATTGTTATTATTACCGATAAAGAATTCTTTGGGCAGCAAACTTTAGCTACGGCTAGCTATATTCGTAAACGCCGTCGTGCTGCTTCTAAGAAAGTTGATTTGAACAAACTACGACCTGGTGATTATGTTGTTCATAAGCATCATGGCTTGGGTAAATTTATTGAATTAGAAACCTTAGTTCATCGGGAATATCTAGTTGTCAAGTATGCCGATGGGACGTTAAGAATTCCTGCTGATTCTTTAGACATGCTGACGCGATTTCGTCAGACAGGGAAGCGCCCACCAGAATTAAATAAAATGGCAACTGCCTCTTGGTCAAGAACCAAGACTAGGGTTAAGAAAAATATTAAAAAGCTGGCGGTAGATTTATTAAAACTCTATGCTAAACGCTCCAAGCTAGAGGGCTATGCTTATCCCCCTGACAACCCTTGGCAACAAGAACTTGAAGATTCCTTCCCCTATCAACCCACACCAGATCAACTCAAAGCAACTCAAGATATTAAAAACGATTTAGAGAGTGATCGCCCGATGGATCGACTTGTCTGTGGTGATGTAGGCTTTGGCAAGACAGAGGTGGCAATTAGAGCAGTTTTTAAAGTAATTACGAGCGGCAATAAACAGGTGGCATTTCTCGCCCCGACAACCATCCTGACCCAACAGCACTACCACACCCTCAAAGAAAGGTTTGCTCCCTACCCCATCAATGTAGGCTTGCTTAACCGTTTCCGTACCGCTGCGGAGAAAAAGGAGATTATGCAGCGCCTAGCTACAGGAGAACTAGATATAGTTGTCGGTACACAGCAGCTACTAGGCAAAGGTGTCAAGTTTAAAGATTTAGGCATGTTGGTGGTAGATGAAGAGCAGCGTTTTGGAGTTAACCAAAAAGAAAAAATTAAGGCGTTCAAAGCTGAGGTAGACGTACTAACTCTTTCCGCTACTCCTATCCCCCGCACCCTCTATATGTCCCTGTCGGGCATTCGGGAAATGAGTCTAATTACCACCCCTCCCCCATCTCGTCGCCCAATTAAAACCCATCTCTCTCCCTATAACCCCGAAGTAATCCGTAACGCCATTCGCAACGAACTTGATCGCGGCGGACAAATATTCTATGTTGTTCCTCGTGTCACAGGCATCGAAGAAGTTAGCGCCCAGCTACGGGAAATGATTCCAGGAATTAAAATTGCGATCGCTCACGGACAGATGCCAGAATCAGAACTAGAGTCAACCATGCTTACCTTTAGCAATGGCGAGGCGGATCTCCTAGTCTGCACCACGATTATTGAGTCTGGGTTAGATATTCCCCGCGTTAACACCATTGTGGTAGAAGATTCCCAAAAATTTGGACTGTCCCAACTATACCAGCTTCGAGGTAGAGTCGGGCGCTCGGGGACACAGGCACACGCCTGGTTGCTATACCCCAGCAAACAAACCCTCACCGATACCGCCCGTAAACGACTCCGCGCCCTCCAGGAATTTAGTCAGCTTGGTTCAGGCTATCAGCTTGCCACGAGAGACATGGAAATACGTGGCGTGGGTAGTCTCCTGGGTGCAGAACAATCAGGACAAATGACTCAAATTGGTTTTGAACTTTACATGGAGATGCTGCAAGAAGCGATTCAAGAAATCCAGGGACAGGAAATACCCAAGGTAGAAGATACTCAAATAGATCTTAAGCTTACCTCTTTCATCCCTGCTAACTATATTGCCGATCCCGAACAAAAAATGGATGCCTACCGCGCCCTAGCTACCGCCACCTCTAAAAAAGAACTGGTACAGATAGCAGCCGCCTGGGAAGATCGCTACGGGACGATTCCTCCAGCAACTCAGCAGTTGATCCAGGTAATGACCCTAAAACAGATTGCCAAAGCAATTGGCTTTTCTCGCATCAAGCCTGAAGGCAAGCAAAACATAGTCTTAGAAACTCCCATGGCTGAACCAGCTTGGGGTCTCATGGCAGAGAATTTACCCAAGCATTTGCGATCGCGTTTTGTTTATGCGCCCAAAAAAGTCATTGTTCGAGGCTTAGGTATCGTTAAACCCCAGAGACAGCTAGAAGATTTGATTGATTGGCTCGGAAAAATCTACCAGGCTTTACCAGAATTAGAATTAGTTTAACCTCTCACGCAAAGACGCAAAGGCAAGAAGAGTTTTATGATCAACTATGAATACAGAACCACATATTGCAATCAAAGATACTGGACAAACAATTATCTTAATATCAAGGAAAATTAAAGGTATTAGTCGGAGATAAATTATTATTTATTGATGGCAGTAGTATTGTTTTTGTATTTTTACCCAAGCCTCGGCTAGAGTTCCACTTTACTGGCGCAGAAACTTTAGTGTGGGAGCTTTTTTTTGGGCAACAAAGACAGAACTTTAAGATTAAATTACCCAGGGCTATTTCATTCTAGATGATAAAGTAATCATGGTAATTTGAAGTAAAAGAAAAA
>JBCCNG010000056.1:0-12758 GCA_039025955.1 Cyanobacteria bacterium P01_C01_bin.72
ATATCATTATTTAAAAGGATTGCGTCGATTTCTTAAACTTTACTTTTAAACCATCGCGGGGGCGGGGAGAGGGAACAGTAATTAAATCCAGATTTTGTTCTGGAAGTAATTCCCACTGGTAGTCTTTTAGTAATTTTGCGGCAAACAGGCGCATTTCTAAACGAGCAAATTCTTTACCGATGCATTCTCTTAAACCGCCGCCAAAGGGAATGTAGCCAAAGCTAGTTTGTTTATCTACAGCATTATTGGGGTTAAATCTTTCTGGATCAAAGCGATCGCTTTCGGGATAGAGTTCTGGCTCCTGATGGGTTTGAGCAATCTGGTATTGAATATTCCAGCCTTGGGGAATACGATAGCCGCCAAATTCAAAGGTTTTGATGGCTTCTCTAAACCCGCCGCCGACAGGAGGAATTAAGCGCATAACTTCTTTGAGCACCATATCAAGATAAGTCATAGCTTTTAAATCTTTGAGAGAAGGTGTTCCTGTAAGATTTAAATGCTTCTGTTCTGCTCTTAGTTTTGCCAAAACATCACTATGTTGTGCCGTCAATAAGCAAAATGAAGCGATGGCGCTAGTCAGGGTTTCATGTCCTGCAAACAGCAGCAGCAAGATCTGGTCTTTTAATTCTTCTAGACTCAAGCTGTTGCCGTCTTCATCTTCGGCTTTAATTAGTAAACCTAAAGCATCTTCCCCGGGATCGTCCTTCTGCTGGCGTTTCAGAATAATCTGCTCTAAGTTTTTGAGCATTTTTTTCCTGGCGGCTAATGCCTTACCAAATTTAGTCCAGGGGAGGGAAATAGGTAGGGTGAACAAACCGGCACACCAGTCTTCAAACTGCTCTCTAATGGTCGCCTGAGAACCTCCATCAGCGCCAATAAATAAGTTGCTGGCAATATCAAATGTGTAGTCTCGTAGTTCGGGATACCAAGTTAATTCACCCATCTCTAGCCATTTTTTGAGGTGGGTATCGGTAATTTGTTCCATGGTAGGAACATAGCTAGCTAACGCCCTCTGCTGGAATGCTTGGTAGAGCAATCTGCGCCGTGAAGTATGAAAACTGCCGTTTCTGACCGCCAGCGACTCCTGACCCAGTAGAATTCTCGTACTTTTGGGCCACAGTGAAGTAACATATTCATTCTCGTTGCGAAACAGAAAGGTATTAGCCTCTGCCCCGATCATGATGACAGAGGGCTTACCAAAAATATTGGTTTTATAAATCTTGCCGTATTTAGCTATCTTCTTACGATTAAAATCAGGATCACCAAAAAAAGAGAGGGTTTCACCAATCAAGGGTAATCCGCGATCGCCCGGCGGTTCAGGTAAGGAGTTGATTCTGTCAGTCCCAGTCATACTTTATACCGCATTGTGTATTTTTAAAATCTACATCAAGAGAAAAACTGCTCAAAAATGGGCTGGTGTTGCTTGCTCAAATAAAGCCCCGAAGTCTTTAGTTATTGAGCCTTGAGAATTTTCAGGTAAAGAGGAGATCAAATCAAAAGCCTTGTTGACCGCCGCTGATTCCTGTAACGCCTGCACTACCGTTTCTGCTACATCTGCTCTGGGAATCGATGTTTTTACTCCCTCTGGCGGATTATTTAGTAACTCATCGTTATCTCCTAGCAGCAGTTTTCTTACTCCACCAGGCTGATCCAATAGACCCCCTGCCCGAATAATCGTGTAGTTTAGACCCGAATTAACCAGATATTTTTCTGCTTCACGCTTCCAAATCAGAATCTTGCCATTGCCCATCATATTCAAAGGATGATTCTCATCTGTACCACCCATTGAACCAACCAAAACAACCTGCTCTATGCCAGCCGAGATCGCCATGTCGATTTGATTTCTCTGCCCCTGATAGTCCACCAACTCTGGTGTGCCAGCGTCGGGATAGGTGAATTTTGGGCGCTCTCCTGGCTGAGGAGGAGCAACCATCTGAGGAGAAGCGCTAGTCAAAATGACCAACTTTTGACAGCCGGCAAAAGCGGAGTTAAGACTCTCTTTATCTGTAATATCGCCAAAATATATGTCTTCTGTTGAGCCAAATAATTTTTGAGCTTTTTCAGACGACCTTGCCAAACCTTTGACCCGAAAACCAGGATTTTGCTTGAGCTTTTGGAAAACAATTGACCCTGTTTTTCCTGTTGCGCCTGTTATTAAGACTTGTGGAAACGACATTAAGATTGCTTGCTGATGCAAAGGGTGAAACTATCAATCAATTTAACAGATAGCTTGGCGCTCTGATCCAGATTTTAGGGTAGGAGATCGCATTTTTGCCCTCTGCCTTCTATCTTCACTCTAACTCAGGCATCAATGACAACTCTACCTACGGGACGGGCAACGCAGGTATAGATAAAGCCATCTTCGCAAGCAACATCATCATCATAAACAACCTCACCTTCCAACTTCTTAACTTTACAAGCGCCACAAGCACCCATACGACAACCAAAGGGTAAATCTGCGCCTTCAGCCTCTGCTATATCTAGAATTGCCTCTTCTCCATCACAGGCTATTTCTTGCCCTGATTTTGCCAGAACAACCATAGGATCAGATGAGGCTGGTGCTGGTGCTGTTAGTGGAACAGTTGCTGGTGCAACGATAGCAGGTGCTGGGGCAGGAGCAAAACCACTGACGATTGAAGTTGCGGGGACAGGTGCGGGAACAGGTGCAGGTAAGGGTGCGGGCGCTGATCTAGCTGGTATGGCGGGAGCTTGGACAATAGAAGTTTGATCTACTGTAGGGCTGGCTGCGTGGACAGTAGGAGTTGCTTTCTTTTTCTTCTTCGCACCGCCAAAGCTTTCTTCATAGTAGTTTTCCATCGGAAAGTTGATCCTTGCCAGCAGTTCCTTGGTTGCTTCCATGAAAGGATTAGGACCACAGACATAGACGGTACGGTCTTGATAGTCAGGAGCGATCGCTGGTAAAATCGATTCGTTAATGCGACCTGTATAACCATACCAGGGTTGACCAGGAACAGGGCGGGTTACGGTAATAGCCAGCTTAAAATTGGGATGGCGGGCAGTCATCATTTCTAACTCCTGGCGGAAAATAATATCTTCAGGGCTGCGGGCGCTATGGAGGAAGACAATATCGACATTAGATACGGTATCGCAGATCCAGCGAGACATAGACATCATCGGCGTGATACCGCTACCAGCAGAGATCAGAAATAGTTTGGCTGAAGGATTGGCAAAGTTGGTAAATTTGCCCACGGGAGCATTAACTTCGATTTGGCTGCCAACTTGCAGATTGTCGTGTAGCCAGTTGCTGACTAGTCCAGGAGGGGCACTCGGTTCGTCTCTGGGGGCAGGAACTCGTTTGACTGTAATTTCAATAGTGTGGGGGCGAGAAGGGGTAGAAGAAATTGAATAGGAGCGTTTGACATTCTTGCCTTCAATATCGAGGCTGAGAGTTAAAAATTGTCCTGGCTGATAGTCAAACTTTACGGGAGGTTCTGCCACAAAGGTAAAAGTCTTAACATCGACGGTTTCATCAATGATCTGAACACATTTAACTTTTTTGGTTCCTTGAGTCCAGGTTTCCAGACTAGCAGTCTCTATTGCTGCCAAAGGCATGTACTGCTCGGGAGTTAATAATTGAGACGCAACACCCGTATCTTCCCCAGGAATTGTTTTCACCCACAGCAGATGATTCCCTAGAGAAATCGTATCTGAAGGCTTCAGCAGATACTCTTGGTTTAGTTGTGCATCTTCATTGTTTATTTTTGAGCCATTGCGACTTCCCAAATCACTATAGAAATAATTGCCGTTGCGGAAAGCGATCTTACCGTGGGTACGGCTAGCAAGATTATCTTCGAGAACAATACAGCAGCGATTATCGCGACCAACCAGGCACTCTTGATTGAGCTGGTCTTCTGGTGCAAGCTGAACCGTCCTAGTTTCTTGGGGATTTCTCGTATCAATAATGATTATTTCTGGCATTTTATCTTTATTTTTGGTGAGATTTAGCTTAAATTCTTTTGCCTGATAATTTGAGGGATTAATTATCTAGCGGGGGAAGTGATCTCGGTAATATCCTGCTGATTATGCTGTGCTTGAGTAACCAAAGCCAACAGTTGGTCGGGGGTCATATTTTGCCAACGAGGCTCTCCTGACAGATGAATTAACTGAGCAATCACCGATGGTTTTTGAGATTGACCCAGTAAACTCCTGGCGGTATCCTTAACCAGATCGTTTTGTAACGGCTGCTGCAAAATCTGAGTCGCCTGAGCCACAGCTTTTTTCTGATTAAGCTGATTTAAAGCGTAGAGGCTGGATGATTGAGTAACTGGATTTGGTTCTTGTAACAGTTCTAATAAAGCATCATCAACTGCTTGGGCTGAAAGGCGATCGCTGTATATTCTCGTCGCTGTACCACCGCCTTTTACTAAGGTTTCCTGGGTGCTGTTGATGCTTCCTGGGATAATTTCCCTCATCAACTGGGGATTCAATCGCTGTTGCCATTGAGGTGCGGCGGCTAATACCTGAGCGATCGCTTCTGGGGCAACCACTCCTGTTCTTCTTGCTAGCTGCACCGCATCAGGTTCATTATTGAGCAATTCTAATACCGCTAGTAGGGGAGTGATAATCAACTGCTGTTTTGCCAGTAATAGCTTCCGCAACAGCAAAAATACGGGGCTATTGCACTGGGGTTGAAAGTTACTGATTACCTGGTAGCGAGAATTTTCCACCTGAAGGATGGCTAAGAGTTTTTCTGCCTTGGGACGCAGGGAATCAAACAGTCCGCTTAGTACCTGGATGTGTTCCTGCTTATTGATGTTGTATTCATTTTTTAGACTGGCAATCTGTTTCGTTTTTCTTTCTACCGCTTCATGTACGGGGATGCCGCTATCTACCAATTCTTGCAGTTGGGCGGCGATCGCTTCTTTATAACTTTCGATTCGTAAGCGATCTTCTTGGGGATATTCTTGCGTCGATTTGAGTAAGGTGGGATCGTCGATTCCTAGCCTGGTTAATACAGCATAGTGTTCTTCTTCAGTCACTTCTAGTCTCTGGCGAATTGACTGTAATGACTTGAGACTGCTACTAGCTTCCACATTACCTGTCTGAATCGATTCTTCTAGTACTCCTTGATAGACTTGAATCCGATCTTGTTTGGTAACTTGCGGCACAACCTGAGCCAGCAGATCAAGTTCATCGGCTTTAAGATCATCAAGCGATCGACCACCCAAAACTTGAGTAAAGTCGAGAGAAAGCTTTTTCAGCTGACGACGTAGCTTATCGGCAAAACCTTCTTTTTTATACTGGTCTTGAGTACGTCCCCAGGTACGTACCAGCCACAAAGTACTGAGTAAAACCACCAAGGCATTAAAGATCATCTGCAAAATGAAGGGAAAGCGCAGAATTTCGGGGCGACCACCATAAACATAGAAAAAGTTAACCGCCAAAAAAGTAACCAGGGTAAAAATACGATGACGAACAATCTTCGAGTCTATTTCAGGACTCTGCTTCTTGACTACCGCACCGTAAACTTGCTCAATTCTGTTGATTACCAAATAAAATATACCTGCCATTGTCCCCATAGTTAGGGGTGTAGCAATAAACTTGGGAATCGGAATCGCGTTGCCACCTAAATAAAAACCAGGATTAAAGATCTTGCCTACTTGTCCTGCTTCATGAGTCCAAGCTCCAGAGAAGTAATAGTCAAAATTACCCGAATAAAGAAAATAATAAATAAAATAGCCGCAAACCAGCCCTAAATAGCCATACTGCACCAGATTCCTGCCTGGCTTATCTATCTGCTCCCAATATGCCTTTTCCGAGTCAATATCCATACAGGGGGATTTACAGCTAATACAGGTGATTTTTTCCTTATTAGTTTCCTTGTCAAAAGTACGACACATCGACTGGGTAATCGTTTTCGGTGGCTGCTTTTGCGATTCACTACCCAATAGCCCCCTCGGACCCGTTAAGACCATCTGCACCATGCCAAAGGGACATACATAATGACACCAGGTACGACCACCATAAAATAGGTTCATAACAATTGCCGCTGCGATCGTAAACAGCAGAAATCCGCCAAATACAGAACGTGCTGAATTGACGAATAAAATTCGCATGTTCAAGCCAATAAAAAACAGCACAAACTGAAGATAAAGGTGATTTTCAATTAACCATTTATTCTGGCTAATTTGCTTTTTAGGCTTTAATCCCAATGCACGGGGAATTTGCGACAAAAAATATAGAGGGCAAATCCGTCGCCAAAATTCGTGTCCCAGCACAAAAATAATGCCAAATCCAGCAGGTACCACAAAACCCCAAAAGATTCGCGCCCCGACAGCATAGGGCGTTCCTGGCAGACATTTACCTTGCAGTCTGATACAGGTTTCAGGATCTTGCGCTCGGTTAATTAATTCATCTTTTAAAGGACTGAAAAAATTCGTATTAGGGTCGGTGAGATATTGCGATACTGGGTCAAAAAATAGCGACACAATTAACAGTAGCCAACCCACTACCAAGACATACCGAATGGCATGAGCTTTTTGTTCTGCAACTTTATTAAGCATCGAAGTTATTCCTAAAAATAATCACTGACCATGGGTGCTGGTCATTAAATATTACTATGTGCTATTGTGCAAAATTATTCAGTATTCTCTGAGAACTAAAAAAATTAAGAATTTTGTAAGAAAGGCGGTCAGTTAATGGATTTTCTAATGGCTTTTCCCAGTCCGCGCTTACGGTGTCTCTAAAAATAGCCAACCAGAATCAAAGTAGTATTTTTTTACTTATTACTCATTACTTATTACTCATCTCTTGACTCTCACCGCTCAACTCTCATAAAACTGGAGCTGAGACACTTCATTGAGTAAAGTCATGATAGTTATTGGTTTGATGAGCGGCACTTCTGTAGATGGTATTGATGCCGTTGTAGTTGAGATCGAGGGTACAGAAACGGATCTGCAAGTGCAAATGCTAGCAGGAGCAACTTATGCTTATCCAAAAGAACTTAGAGCCAATATTCTGGCTGTCTGTGGTGGCAAAGCTGTAAATATGACCGAATTAGCTGCTCTAGATGATGCGATCGCCCTTCAGTTTGCTCAGGCAGCACAACAGATCCAGGCTCAGGCTCAACCAGCAGAATTAATTGGTTCTCACGGTCAAACTATCTACCATCGTCCACCAGCTAACGGAGAGTTAGGCTACAGCTATCAGATCGGCAGGGGAGAATTAATCGCTCACCAGACAGGAATCAAAACCGTGAGTAACTTTCGCGTTGCTGATATTGCCGCAGGAGGTGAGGGAGCGCCCCTGGTATCAAAAATAGATCTTTGCCTGTTGTCTCATACCCGCAAAAATAGAGCCGTGCAGAACTTAGGGGGAATTGGCAACGTTACCTATCTGCCCGCCCAACAGGCAGCAACAGGTAAATTAGAAATATGCGGCTGGGATACTGGACCAGCTAACGCCCTTTTAGACATGGCAGTAGCGCGTCTGAGCCAGGGAACTAAAACCTATGACGAAGATGGTCAATGGGCAGCCCAGGGTATGCCAAATCAAGATCTGGTGCATCAGTGGCTACAGCAAGATTTTTTTCAGCAGCCACCACCAAAATCTACGGGACGGGAACTATTTAGCGCAGATTATTTAGCTCAACGTTGGCAAGAAATGGATCAGCTGGGTTTAGGAGATAGCGATCGCCTGGCGACTTTGACCGAGCTAACGGTAGCCTCCATTGCTCATAGCTATCGGCAATTTTTACCCCAGATCCCAGAGGAAATTTTGCTCTGTGGGGGAGGAAGTAGGAATTCATACCTGCGACAACGCCTCGAAGCTGAGTTAACATCGGCAGAGATAACTACAACTGACGAAGTGGGAATCAATGGCAATTTCAAAGAGGCGATCGCTTTTGCCGTATTAGCATACTGGCGAGTCTTGGGCATTCCTGGCAATTTACCAGAGGTCACAGGGGCTAGCAAAGCGGTTTTACTAGGTGACGTTCATCCATAAACAAAATAGATTTTTATCTATGTATAAACATTTTTTGCCGAGGGAATACAGCAGAAAAATCGAAATTAAGAGGACAAAGTTGTGGCTCATACTTTCTTAGTTGAAGCTGGCTATTGGAACGTTACTGGTCACTGGCTTAAGCCAGATGCCCCACCGATTGCTCTGGAAGGAGGAATCACAATTGCCTGGAAAAGAGCCAACTGGTTTAAATTAACCACCAGTCTTACCTGTAATGACGAGGCGGCGACGCAAATTATTTATCAGTGCCGAGGCAATTTAAATTATGAAGCAAAACACTATACCTATGTTTCTCAACACAGTCTTTTAGGGAATATTGAGGGAGAGGGAAGACTGGGAAACCAATCTATTGTTCAGTACTACTGGTTTATGGGTGGCAGTAAGCAAAAGGGTTTAGATACCTATATGTATATAGATCCTAATACTTATTATCTCACCAGCAGCATTTTAGATGGTCATAGCATCGAAAGTACGATTGAAGCCATATTGAGCCGCTAGCCTTTAATCTAAAAGCTTTAATCTAAAACCCTGACATTGATCCTGGCTCTGCTTCAACCAATGACAACCAAAATTGATTTGAGAAACTTAGCTTTCTGATAAAAGATGAACACAGATCCCAACCAAGGTCGTTTACTTGCTAATCGCTATGAATTATCTGAGCTTGTCGGCGAAGGCGCTATGGGTCGAGTTTACCGCGCTCAAGACACCGTATTAGGCGGAGTCACTGTCGCCGTAAAGTTTTTGGCTCATGCTTTGCTCAACGATAATATGCGTGATCGCTTTGAACGGGAAGCCACCATTTCGGCTCTTTTGGGAGAAAAAAGTATTCACGTTGTCAGAGTCAAAGATTATGGTGTTGACGAAAATAATGCTCCCTTTTACGTCATGGAGTTTCTCTCAGGGGAAAGCATCAACGAGCTAATTAGCTATCAGCCCATTCCTCTCAGCAGATTTCTCACCCTGGCTCGTCACGTTTGTTTAGGATTGGAATCAGCCCATCAGGGAATTTATTTTAATGGTGAACTTTGTCGGATTATTCACCGTGATATCAAGCCAAGCAATATTATTGTGCTGCAAGACCCTACCCTGGGAGAGGTAGCCAAAATTCTTGATTTTGGCATTGCCAAACTAGTTCAGCCCGATGCCAATCAAACTCAATCTTTTATGGGAACTCTGGCATACTGTTCTCCCGAACAGATGGAAGGGAAGAAACTGGATAATCGTTCTGATATCTACAGCTTGGGTGTCATGATGTATGAAATGCTGACGATGGATATGCCTTTGCTGCCCCAAAACTCATCTTTTGGCGGTTGGTATCAAGCTCACCATAATTTTAAGCCAGAACCTTTTAGCAATAGACTCGGTTTACCTTCAGAGCTACAGGATCTAGTCTTTCGTTGTTTAGAAAAAGAAAGAGACTTAAGACCTCAGAGTGCGCGTGAAATTTTGGGAATTCTCGAACAGATCGAACAGCAATTATCTAGCACAGGTAGCCTCAATGCTGGAGTCACTGTTCCTGAAAGTCAGACGGATACTGTTGCAGATATCACCGTAGCCCCACAATCATCTTATGACGAGACTCGTCATGCCATTGAAGATAGAACTGTTAATGCCGAAACTTCCGTAACAGAAATTTGTTTCCAGACTCCCTGGCCTAAAGATAAACCGCTACGCAAAATTGTCTTTTCCCAACTAGTTAGTACTCCCTTGGGTGAAGTTCCCCTACTCTGCGTGATGTTAGAACAGGAAGATATTTACCAAAGAATTTCCTGTACTCGTTACAACCAGTTTTTGTATCTAGGCAGCCCTCATCCCACACTGCTCTGGATTACCTTGCTTTACAACCAAGAACATGGTGCTAAATGGCTGCCCTGCTATCTAGATCTTAAAGCAAACAAAGGACAAGAAATTGCTCGTGCATTGGCAAACGAAGGTAAGTATCGCATCTTATTTTATAGCTTAGACAAACCAGAACAGTGTCAACATATCACTAGCTCCATCATCAATCAGCGTAACTGCCAAATGTTGCAGCAGTGGGCAAATTTGAGTCAAGTTACCAGAAGCCTTGGTGATAGCAGAATGGCGAAAAAAGTTCTGAAACAAGAATTGGAAAAGTTAAAAGGCAAAATTCTGACTAAGGTTAAGTCGTCTAAGTTGACTGATGTAAATGCGGGAGAGTAATAGTTCTTATCTATTACTTCTTACCTATTACTTCTTTAGATATCGGTGCAGAGCTATGTTCAGTAGCTGGCGCAGGTTTGGGCATGAGAGTATCGTACATCAATTTAGTTGTATAGGCGATCGCCATTAAAGAAGTGACTAAACCAATTACCGAAGCAATAATCTGTCTGGGATCGTTGTTGCCCGACAATAAATTAGTGCCAACCGAGGCAAGATACACATATAGAGCAATCACAGGCAGCATCGCCAGCCAAGAAACAAACAGGTATTGCCAGAAGTTAATCTGAGTCAAACTAAAACCATAGTTGAGTAAGTTAGAAGGAACGATGGGAGACAAACGAGTGAGAAAAACAATCTTCCAGCCTTTTCGTGCCACAGCGCGATCAAATTCTCCCCAGTGAGGACGTTGTGAAATCCACTTGCTGACTTTCTTACGCGCAACGGTTTGACCTAACTGGTAACATGTCGCCACGCTGAGAGTATCGGCTATAGAAACCAAAATTACGCCAGGAATAAAGCCAAAAAAACTCCCCGCTGCCAAAAAGAGAAAAATCGCGGGCAAACCAACTAAGGTGGCTGATAAATAGATGATAGTGAACGCAGGATATGCGAAAAAACCCAGTGAACTAAGCCAATGGTTAGCTTGAAAAAGCCATTCTTGCCAAATAATCATAAGATATTAATCAAATTGCTGCTGAATAACTGGCTCAAGCCATAAAATAAAGCTGAAAATTGCTAAATATAAACATATACTCTGATTTTAAGCTGATAATTAAACTGTTAATTAGTTGTTAACATTCGGAGTTTAACTTAAGAATAGAAATTTCTCAACGATACGATTATGAGAGCAAAACATCAAGAATCTTATCCTGAGGGAACTTCAAGCGAAAGTCGCGCCATTTAAAATGCTCAATGAATTAGCTTAGGCGGAGTCATGAAAGTAGAAACGGAGGTGCAAATTGTGCCTCTGGTCGCTCAATTTTCCACTCTGGGAGGATCTTTTCTAGGAAATCTTTATCAGGGCGATAGTCGCGCAGAAATTCAGGGAGTAATTCTGATTGATGCTTACTTTGCCGCAAATGCTGCTGGAGTGATAGATACTGCTCGTCCTGAAGACACGATTGTTAACGATCAAAGAACTCTATGTAGGGCTTGCTGAAAAACTGGGATTTGAGGGGATATCTGTTTAAAGGCTCTTAGCTGCCACAAGCAAAGCTTGCTTAGTCGCCGTTAGGCGGCGATCTGCGCGTATATGCGGAGCGGTATCCTTTAGGACGCGCTGCGCTTTTAGCCATTAGCTTTTGAAAAACTAGAGCATTTTATTGTACTAAGTGCTAGAAAAATAACCTCACTCTATCAAAAACCTTGCACTTGAACTGAATAAAAAGTCTTGAAACATCTACAGATAGATAGTTTTGACTTATTCAGCAAGCCCTATGTATTGCTTTCACTTCTAGAGCTTAACTCTTAGATCCGAAAGAAATTGAAGTCGCCCTCGAAAGAGCTGAGGAAATCTCATCATGACGCTTATTGCCGATCTTCATCAACAAAGGATCGCAACAATCTTTCTCGATGTGATTATGTTCTTACCTTTATAGGTAATGCTATACATATAACAAGTTTAAAAATAAATATTCAAAACAAGTATTTAAATACTATGCAAATTAACATCATTCCTTTTTCATTTGAAGTAGATTCAGTCAGCTTGGCAGGAAGCTGTATCTGGTCACTGGCGCTGTATATTGGCTTGGACTCCAGCAAAACCTGGATTAGTGGACAGCTAGAAAGATGGTTTAATTTCGCCGAGGGATGGATGTACACTAATAGCGAAGAATTTGAAGAGACTCGTCCTGCAAGGGAAGCACAAAATGCCTTTTATGCCTCGGTGTTTAGTATTATTCCCTTCTTAATTGCAGGGGCGCTGACTAACTGGATTGCGGATTTGAGCTTTGGCGGTAGTAGTTGGGCGATCGCTTTAGGTTTAATGACCTGTGCTATCTGTGGGCTATTTGCTTTGGCTAATCAAGATTATGATTAGGACTGATTATTGATGGAATGGTGGGCAAAGGTCTTTGCTGCTGGGCTATGTAAGACAAATAATCTTTTGCCCACCCTAGAGGCTTATTCGTAGAGCCAAGATTTTCTGACGGGTTCCCAATCGACTAAATCTGCTTCATCAAACCAGAGGGAGACTTCTGCCTGAGCTGTTTCAGGCGCATCAGAACCGTGGATTAGGTTACGTCCAATGCTAACTCCAAGATCGCCGCGAATTGATCCAGGTGCAGCGGATACAGGGTTAGTCGCGCCAATAATATTTCTGGCGGCGGCAATTACGTCTTCGCCTTCCCAAACCATAGCGATTACGGGAGCAGAAATAATGAATTCTACCAAACCTTTGAAGAAAGGTCGTTCTTTGTGAACTGCATAGTGCTTTTCTGCTAGTTCGCGAGAAACCTGCATCATCTTCATTCCTACAAGGGTAAAGCCTTTGGATTCAAAACGATGGATAATTTCCCCTGTCAGATGACGCTGAACACCATCGGGCTTGATCATAATAAAAGTGCGTTCCATAATCTCCTCAAGAGTTAGTTACA
>JBCCNG010000057.1:0-12703 GCA_039025955.1 Cyanobacteria bacterium P01_C01_bin.72
ATTTAAATAAAATGCTCAAGATTAAAGGATAAAGTACAAGAAATATTTACTGCTTTTAACCTATTTAATATAATTGAAAAATGCAGCGCCGAAACCAGAAAAGCTTCGACTTTTTAACCGCAATAAATTTACTATTTGTTACTGCTTCTATTATTCTCTGCATCGTTTTAATGCTGGTAGATATTCCAGGTATGGAACTATTAGAAATAAACCCCAACTGGCTCTTGATTTGGGTTGTGGCATGGAGTCAGAAGCGAACAGTCTGGCATGGGGCGATCGCTGGTGTGATTATGGGCTGTATTTACGATGGCATTACTTTAAGTAACCCTTCTCATATTTTTAGCTTTATTTTAGTTGGCATTATTACTGCAAGTTTAAAAACTCAAAAATATCTTGGTGAAGACTTTATCTCTGTCGCTTTTGTAGTCTTTTTTATGACTATTTTTGCTGAGGCAATTTTTACTTGCCAATATAGTAGAACCCATTTTATCAGTATTGCTGAAGTAGTAGACAAATATCAGCAGGTAGTAATTATTTCGGCAATTATTACTAGTCTATGGAGTCCCGCTTTATACTATCCGATGAATCTTTGGCAGAAAAGAATCAGGTTTTTACGCAAAAAAGCATATTAGACTATGTATAGTTATTTACGTTCATATATCTAGAAGAAAATCATGCCTAAAGCAATCTGGAACGGTCAAGTTGTAGCTCAAAGCGATCGCACTGAAGTGGTAGAAGGAAACCACTATTTTCCTACTGAGGCGATCAACCAAGAGTTTTTTAAAGCAAGTTCTACTCACACTAACTGTCCCTGGAAAGGTACGGCAAGCTACTATACTTTGGTTGTAGACGGACAAGAAAACCCTGATGCAGCTTGGTACTATCCCGAAACAAAAGAAAGAGCGAATAATATCAAAGGTTATGTTGCTTTTTGGAAAGGAGTCAAAGTAGAAGCATAGGCTCTGGCTGCCTGACACAAATATCTGAAAGCATTGATATTTGGTGGAAAACAAGAAAAGGAAGAGTATTGATGAGAAGCTGAAAATTAATAGTTTTTAGCTCGCAATCTCATGTCAACATCTCCCCCTCTTTATCATCAACTGCTCAGTTTACTGAGTCAACACGCTAAATATCAAGATCTTCGACATTTGAAGGCATTAGCTTGGATGATTAATGCCCTAATTTGTAGTAGTAAGATTAATTTAAGCGAGTGGGAATCCTACGTCATAAGTCGGGCAAACCAAGCTCAAAGTGTTGAGGCAGCGCGGACGCGCAGACCGCCGCAAGGCGGCTAGAGGTCATTCGCCCTCGCGTAGCATCGGTTTGTTTACAATAGTCGGATTAAAGTCAAGTCTTCATACATCCCGTTGATGATGGCAGCCATCAACTCATGGAATGAACAACGCCTTTATTTAGCATTGGATACAACTGACATTCCGCACATAAATTCTAGTTTTCAATAATTAATTATCTGAATATCAGCCCTAATGCTTGTTGTGTAACAATTACAGGCTAATAATATCTTGTTGGTGATCGCCTTGATGACTAAATTTTATTTTTATCCGCGATCGCTATCTCAGACTCAAAATCTAGTAAATTCGTTTAATTATTGTTCTGAATGGTTTAACTGCGGAATGTCGGATACAACTGTTCTCTCGTACAAATTCTTCCTAATCCCTAATCCCGCACAAGCAAAAGGCTTGCCAGTCCTAAAGGATATGTTATGCCCTTGTCCTAAAGGATACCGCTTCGCATATGGTACACCTTCGGATATCGTCTGCGAGCGCAAAGCGCTCTGCCCCCCAAACGAGCAAATCAGAATGTTTCAATATTAATTGAAACGACTATGTATCTGTATAAAAGCTCTTAGCTAAATTAAAATACCCTCCATGCTCAATTTCAACAGCAATGAAGGGTAGGTAAAAGCATTAAGCTATCGATTAAAGCGTTAAAGACTGAACATCAGTTTCAATCAGCGTCGCCAAGTCTTTCAAGAAAGCTGCTGCCTGTGCGCCATAGATAATGCGGTGATCTGAGGTAATATTAACCTTCATCTGGCGTTTGACACCCATCATGCCAGAATCGTCTACTACTAGCTGCGGTTTTGAACCACCAACAGCCAAGATGGAACCCTGTCCCTGGGGCAAAATAGCGTCAAAATTATCTACGCCAAACATACCTAGATTAGACAGAGTAAACGTTCCTGTACTATATTCTTCTGGCTGTAACTGTTTAGATCGAGAACGAGCAACTAAATCTTTCCAAGTGCGAGAAAGGGAATAAATATCCATCTGGTCTGCTCCCCGTAGGACAGGGGTAATTAAACCGCCATCAGGCATAGCGACGGCGACGGCGACATTAATTTCTGAATTGTAGCTGATCGCATTGGGAGCATAGCTAGCGTTAACTATAGGATGATTTTTCAGAGTAACGGCGATCGCTTTTGCCAATAGTGCCGTCATCGTCACACCTTTGGGCTTAATCTGCTTATACAGGCTGTCTAGAGCATCGGTATTAATCGTATAGGTGACATGAAAAGTCGGTACTTGCAGACTCGTCATCATATTTTGTACCACCGCTTTTTGTAGCGTGTTTAATGGTACGGTTTGACCAGGAGTGACAGGTGCAGGTGCAGCAGGTGTAACAGGCGCGCTAGCAGCTACAACGGGTGCGGCATTAACCGCAGGTGCAGCAGTTGCAATAGCCTTAGTAACAGCCACAGGAGTTGCCGCAGGAGGAGATACAGACTTACCAGCAGCTTGTTCTACATCTCCTGCTGTGATTCGTCCATAAGGGCCACTTCCTTGCAGAGACTGCAAATCAACTTTTAACTGTTTAGCTAATTTTTTCGCTCTAGGGGATGCTACAGTTCGACCCGAGGCATTACCATTACTATTGCCATTACTAACAACACTGGAACTAACTTCCACGGGAGCAGTGACTGCTACGGGTGCTGCTTGCTCTGGTTTACTACCACCACCGCTATCGGATGATGCCTGTTGCTTGGCTGCGGCAATTTCCGCTTCGGTTTCTGCTACTAACGCGATTACACTACCTACGGGAGCTTCTTCTCCCGCTTCCACCATAATTACTGCCAGGTAGCCTTCATTAAAAGATTCTACGTCCATGTCGGCTTTGTCCGACTCTACCACCAGGACGGTTTCTCCTTTTTCTACTTTATCCCCAGGAGATTTAGACCACTCCACAATTTTACCTGTTTCCATTGTGGAACTAAGGGCGGGCATAAATATATCGTGAATCATAAGTTATGAGTGCTTGTAATTAATTACCGAAAATTGAAGATGCCCAAAAGCGATCGCTTTTGAACTAGACAGGAGGATGTTCATAACATATCTTCGAGTCTATGATGTAGCTCACAGCCAAGCTTGAGGCTGGTTAAATTGGCGTTGTCGAAACCATGTTCTTTGATTCCAGCGCTATATCTTAGCACTGATTACAATCTCTGATAATAGCATTTATCGCTAGTCTCAGGCTGATAGAGTTGGCAGTCAATAATCAAGCAGATCCCTGTAAAGCGACTTATTAGCCAACGAGAGGGAGTGTCAAAAAGTTCTACAATCAAGAAAAGATGATCGATAACAAGAACTTTTAAATCATGCTACGCAAAATTGTAATTTTATTTATGTCGCTGTCACTGTGCTGGACTACAGTGAGTTGCGCCAGTTCATCTACGTCAACGCAAACTAAATCGTCCGTTAATAATAATGTTAATGTTGCTGCACCTATTACTATCAGCAACGGAAAATATCCTGTACAGCAAGCTACTTATGATGATGCCAGTGGGGAATATAGCCTCATGCTTTTGAATACACCTCCTGGTACTCCCCCTGCACTGCAAACCGACCAGCTACAGATGGCGCGCATTAGTGAAGAAGAGGTAGCACAGGGAGAAAAAACTTACCTTCAGGTGGAGGACAAGCAACCTGTAATGTATCTCACCGAAGACTTTAAAATTGAGTACGTCCACAACGTTACCGAGACAAGAGAAGACCCTCAAACTGGTCAACCTCAAACCATCGTAGTCAGGAGAGAGTCTAGCTTCTGGACTCCCTTTGCTGGAGCGATCGCTGGTCAAATGATTGCTAACACCCTATTTCGACCTCATTATTATGTGCCGCCAATCTATACAGGGAGCATAATGACTGGATATGGTGGCTACGGGCGCAGCTATTCCCAAGCAGTTAACAGTTATCAAGACCGCTATAATGCACCCCCCGCAGCGGTAAAAAATCGTCGTACTCTCAGAACAACTGGCTCAATTCGCAATACGGCTAGCAATAAGGCGCGTCAAAACCGAGGCAATAAAACTCGTGCTACAGGCTCAGGTGTTGGTTCAAGCACTCTCCGTAGTTCAGGCAAAAACCGAGGTAAACAGCTTAAACGTCCCAGCAGTTTTGGCAGCAGTGGAGTCAGACGACCAAGCCGTAGTTTTGGCGGCGGTAGACGCAGAAGAAGATAGACATAGTATCAAGAAATACTACATCTAAATTAATAGTTAATGCTCAGGCGATCGCTTTTTCGATGAGGGCGATCGCTCGTTTTTTCGAAGCACTCATAATTTTCTATTACGGAGTTGACTCAGCTAGAGTGGACTGTAGGAGATTAATAATTTGCTCATCTTGACCTGTAGCACTTAAAGCAAAACGTCTAGCTAATACTGGCGCATAGACCAGGGTACTAGTGAAGCCAGAGAACAAATAGAGTCCTCTAATGGGAGCTAGATTGCCCACTAGCCCAATACTCTGATTATTAAAAGCAACCAGGCAGCTGTAATAAGTGCCAGGAACATCCTCTAGCAAGGGTAAAACGTTTCCCACCTGCGCGCGAATTTGCGCTTCTGCCGCCATCGGGTCAAGACAGGCAAAATCTTGGTAGTTATTTGCGATCGCGCTTATTTGTCCTAGACAGAGGCTACCATCGATAAACTGTACTGCCCCAGGATCTAAAATCTGTTTTACTCCCCCAGGATCTACAGCATCTAATTCAGCGGTTTGGGCTTCTAGTTGAAACCTTTGCTGTACTGCTGGCATAACCAATGTTGCTAACTCCAAATCGACAGGAGGAGTCTTAATTAGCTGGGCAAAAGTAAAACGGTTTTGGCTGGTAATTCCTGCCCGTTGCAAAAGCGATCTCGATAATCCCCCCGCACAAACTACAGTATTCTTTCCTGAGTATGTATTAACCTCGGTAGTAACCCCCGTCACTGAGCCTTTTTGCCGTATCAGCTCGATAACTCGTTCGTAAATTACTGAACCGCCGTTACGCATCAGTGCTTGAATATAGGCATCGGTAGTTTTTTGTGCCTGGATATGACCGTGGGGTAATTTCAGCGCTCCAGATATAGCATTAGGATTGAGTAATGGTTCTAAAATACAGGCATCCTGAACAGAGAGTAATTCTGGAGTAATGGCAAAGCGATCGTAATTCTGAGCAATGATTTCTGGATCGTCTTGACGGTCTGTAGTTAAAACCAAATCTAGTTCGCGAAACTCCGTAGTAGCATCAAGTTCCGCACTCAAATTGCGATGCAGTTCAATCCCTTCTTGACCCAAGGTTCGAGTCAGTTCATCTGTACCTGACCAATAGGCTAAACCACCGTAGCTATAAACCGTGGCATTATCTGGCTGGGGATCTTTTTCTAGTAGCAGAACCCGAAAATTTTGTTGACTTAGTTCATAAGCCAGACTTGCACCAGTTATTCCTGCACCAATTACTATCCAATCGTATGTGGTCATCTTGTATTTGCGCGAAGGAGACTCTCGCTTTAACTCCCTTGCTCTGTTGTTGATTGTGCGTTTTTTGATTGTGCTTTTAATTGCGCTTTTGCCTGTTGCCAGAGAGACTCCAATTCCTCTAAATCGTACTCTGATAAAGGGCGAGATGCGAACTTTTCCATCACTTCCAGCCGTTGAATAAAGCGGCGATTTGTACCCTGCAAACTGGCGAAAGGATCTAAATTGTACCAGCGCGCTAAATTGATAATGGTAAAGAGTAAGTCTCCTAACTCAGATTCCTGATCTGCTTTATCCCCTATCGCTAATGCTTCCCGCAGTTCCCCCAATTCTTCAGAAAACTTTGCCCAAACTCCCTCAACATCTTCCCACTCAAAACCAGCCGCAGCAGCTTTAGTCGAGATCTTCATTCCCGCCATCAGGGGAGGCAGGCTACGAGCGTAACGATCTAACTTTCGACTGAGTAAATTCGCCTGTTCGGGAGTTTCCCCTTTCTCCTGTGCCTTAATCTGTTCCCAGTTTTGATTTACTTCGGCGGCACTGTTGACCTTTACCTCACCAAAGACGTGGGGATGTCGTCGAATCAGTTTGGTTGTGATCCCCTCGGCAACATCCTCCAGGGTAAAATCCTGCTCTTCACCGGCAATCTGAGCCTGTAATACCACCTGGAGGAGCAAATCTCCTAACTCTTCGGCGATCGCTTTTTTATCTCCTGTCTGTAAGGCATCTACTACTTCGTAGGCTTCTTCAATGACGTAGGGAATTAAGGTTTGGGGAGTTTGAGCTAAATCCCAAGGACAGCCGCCATCAGGAGAACGTAGTTGGGCAACGACTTCAATCAAACGCTTTAGGGCAGCTAAAACTGACTGCTGGGCTGTGGGAGCAGAATTCATAGGGCTTGCTTGGGCTTTATTGATCTTGCTCATCTGCTGACTCAGCTAGGAATTACTCCGAGCCTGTTTAATCATTGCGACAAGAGTATGATGGGCATCTGCCGCATCTTTGAGGGAGTGATCGAATTTCACCCGCACAGGAACAGTTTTTCCCGCAATTTGTGCCGAGATGTTCATTCCTTGAGGATCAATCGAATCCATGGTGGCAGTTTCCGTTTGCGGTGCATCGCCGTACACTTGGGCATAGAGGGTAATCGCCGAACTGTGATCTTCATTCATATGTTTACAAATGCGATCGCTAATGGCAGGAGTAATTGGTTCAGACATGTCAGCTTCAATAAATTTGCTTTGCTAGCTTTAATCTCCCGATGGGAAATAATTCAAAATTAGCCTATTTTATTATTGCTTTAAACTAACCCATTAAAGCAACTCGATGTTTCTGACCTTACGAATTGTTTGAGGTAGCACCCCTACAAGCAATGCTAGGGCTTCATCTGGTAATTCTGCTACTGTCTCGACATCAAACCAATGTTCAAACTGATTTAGGATTACCTGTGCTCTTTCTGTTGCTCTGGGGTTATCAATGATTTGCTTGGTTAAGCGAACCCACTGCCGTCGCATTTTATATGCCTGCTTTCTTGCTTGAGAATCCTCGGGGGCAACGAGGGAAATATTACCGACGGCTAGGAGGTTAGATACATCAAGGTCAAACTGTCCGCCAATAATTGCCCCTGGACCAGCAAATTCAGCATGATAAGTCTTGTAGATAATCAATCCATTTTTGCGACGGGGATTAACAATTAATAACTCTCCCTGCTGCAATAGTGGTTTAACCTGCTGACAAATACTCGATTCTGCCACATGCTCCTCGTTCTCAATACGTAGTCTGCGAGTAGATGAGCTTAAGTTATGACTAGCTTCTGCCGATACTTGTGTTTTCTTAGAGGCAGACGCAGGAGCGCAGCTTAAGTCAGTGTTGACCCTTCTAAACTTGAGTTCTGGCTGATGGTCTGTGTTTTGCTGGTTCACTCTTAAGTTACTATTATCTTCAGGCAGAAAACTTGAGCCAAATAGTCTATAAATAACCTAACATTATAATTTTAAATAGGGAATAAATCTTTATGATGTTTGAATTGTTTTTCTCAAAAGTAGACGAGGGGAATAATCGAACCATAAACCTAAATTTCCCCAGCCTGGCTCAATCTGGGAAATTTGATAGCCATTATGACAATACAGTTGCTTGGCTGATTGATTGCGATCTAAAACATGTAGCCTAATTTCTTGATAACCCCAGTCCAAAGCAGTCTGCTCACAGGCATTTAAGAGCTTACTGCCAATACCTAAACGACGGTAATTTTCTGCCACAGCTAGATTAGAAATATAGGGATATTGCGGCTGATTAGACCAAAGTGCCGAGCGTAATGCTAGTTCAATTGTACCGACAATGATTGGTTCGGAATCACCTTCGGCAGTAGTTGGATTAGACGGCAGCATTTTGGCTACCAGACAACGATAATGCGGGGAGGTAGAACGTAAGCGATAGCGTAAATCCTCATTGATGGTAAATCTGAGGAAGGGATAGACCCACTGAGCAAATTCGGGAAAGTTATAAAAGCTTTGCGCCAGAATGTCGCTGACTGCCTTGGTATCTTCGATGGAGGCATGATGAATCGTCAATTTTAAGTTGTGATTAAAATTGTGATTAACATTATGGTCGAGAGATTCTAAAACCATTAAATAAAAATTTGCTTCAATGTTGCCAATTAATGTTCCAATTATTGTAGCTGTCAATCAGGATTGATGTTTTTTTTGCAGTTAGTTTGGGAACAATAAAACCATATCTTAGCCGAGCAACACTCGCCATCTTCAGATAAATCAAGATCAGGAACTCGACCAAAAATTCAATTTTGCTTAATTTTGAACGAGTACATAGATCTCTGGCATCAATAGTAGTTAATTTACTTTTCCTTTAACCTTTAACTTCTCGGTAAGCTAGCTTATTTTGATTTGTGCCAGAAGTCTAATTTTTTCTGAGTGTTATCGGCAAAATGTTTTTGTTCCCTAATCGCAATTGAATTAATGCTTCATCAATATGAATACAGCCAGTTAATGAAGGATTTGTCTTGGGAAAATATAGGTCAATCTATTGTTGATGGAGTTGCTCAAATACTCAATGTAGATATTGCTATCCTGCATTTGCATAAAGTTGACTATGGTACAGAACAGCATTTCTTCTACCAAAAATTTAGCGCAGAAGTGCCGCCAATAGATCAAGATTTACTCAAATTAACAGTTATTCCTCAAACCAAATTAGTTAGTGATAGCCCGATAACAATTGCTCAATATACAGTTGCACTACACCAACTGCCGATGAGCAGCTATAAAGCCTGTGTCCAAGCTAATATTACCTCAGTTATCTCTGTTCCCTTATGTTTTCAAGCCAATTTGCTGGCATCCTTGACAATTCACCAGCTTAACCTGGACGATCTTCTGAAACAAGAAGATTTAGCAACTCTAGAAATTTTGGCAGTTCAGGCAAATATTATGCTTTCGCAGATGCTCGCCAGAGAAAAGCTGCTCGAACTTGCCCAAAGAGAAACGACTATTAATCGAATTACGGCTACTATCCGTTCTAGTTTAGATCCTCCCGTGATGTTCTCAGCGATCGCCACTGAGTTGGGTTCGGCGTTACAGGTAGACGGCTGTACTTTATCTCTCTGGAGCAAAAGCGATCGCTTTGTCCGTTGTGTTGGCTTATATAATCCCCATGAGTCACAAAAAACTGTGATTAACTCTCCTGCTGGGCGACATGCCACGACTTCTAGCGTTCCTATTACCGAGAATCCGATCCTTCAGGCTTTACTTTTTAAGAAAAAAACTATTGATTTATCAGATTTAGAACAGCAAAAGGCATTGGCGCGTTATGAGCTTCCCTGGCACGCCAAAGCTAGAGCCTTAATGATTGTGCCGTTAATTTTTGACCAAGAAATTATTGGCAGTATTACCCTAAGACAGTCTGATGATTCGCGTTACTGGACAGCGGCGGAGATAGAGCTAGCAGAAGCTGTTGCTGCCCAAGCAGCGATCGCCATTAATCAAGTTTTAGCACACCAGCAGGTAACGGAGTTAGCCCAAAGAGAAACAACCATTAATCGCATCACCGCCACTATTCGTTCCAGCTTAGAACCACCAATCATGTTCTCGGCGATCGCCAAAGAGTTAGGCTTGGCGTTACAGGTAGATGGCTGTACTCTATCTCTCTGGACAAAAAGCGATCGCTTTGTCCGTTGTGTCGGTTTATACAATCCTCACGAACCGCAAAAAATTATTTTGGACTCGGCTGACTGGCAACAGGCGACAACATCTAGTGTGCCGATTGCGGAAAATCCGATCCTTCAGGCTCTTTTATTTAAGAAAAAAACCGTCCAGTCTACTGATTTAGAGAAGCAAAAAAACCTGGCACGCTATGAGCTTCCTTGGCACGCCAAAGCCAGAGCTTTAATGATTGTTCCTCTGTTGGTTGAAGAAGAAATTATTGGCAGTATTACCCTACGACAGTCCGATAATTCCCGTGACTGGCATACTTCAGAAATAGAGCTAGCCGAAGCCGTTGCCTCCCAAGCGGCGATCGCTGTACAGCAGGCAAAACTATATCAAAAGCTTAAGCAGGAGGAAAAAAAAGTTAGGAAACTCAACTACTACCTAACCGAATCAGTCCTGAAGCGATTTTTACCAGCAGCGATCGTTAACAAAGCAGCAAGGGGACAGCTTTTTCTCGATTTGACTCCCGAACCCCGTCGCATTACAGTCTTGTTTTGTGATTTAGTTAGCTTCACCAATTTATCCAGTCGCCTGGAAGTTATACCCTTAGCAGAGATTTTGAATGAATATCTAGAGGCAATGAGCAAAGCCGTATTTGACCATGGCGGTACGGTGGATAAATTTATTGGAGATGGGGTTATGGCGATGTTTGGCGCACCAGAAGACTTATCCTGCCCCGAACAGGCAAGAAGAGCGATTTCTACGGCGAAAACAATGTATTTTTATCTACAGATGCTCAACGAGCGTTGGCAGGCGAAAGCGCAAAAAAGAGATCGGCAAGTTCCGATTATTAAAATGCGCTGCGGTATCCATCAGGGTAAAGCGGTAGTGGGGATGTTTGGCGGGGGACAAAGGAAAGACTATACCGCCGTGGGCAAAGTGGTCAATATCGCCTCTCGTCTTCAAAGTGTCGCTACTCCTAACAGTATTTTGATTTCTGAAGCTACAGCGAATGCCCTTAACAGCAAAACTAATTGGGGGCGAGGTAGGAATCTCAAGCTCAAGGGAATTGATAAGGACTTTCGAGCATATACAATTCGGATCAAAGATGCAAGTTAATGAGAGAAATGCTGCCGTGTCTTGTTAACGTGACTTCTGCCCTCTGCCTTCACTTTAACGAGAGTGAGTAATACGCCAGCTTAATAAAATTACGGGGACAATCCCGACTAAAACAATAGCTAAAGCGGGAGCCGCTGCCTCTGCCAGCCTTTCATCCGAAGCATATTGATAAACTCTGATGCCTAAAGTATCAAAATTGAAGGGACGAATCACTAGAGTAGCGGGCAGCTCTTTCATCACGTCCACAAATACCAGCATGGCAGAAGTGAGTAATCCCCCCGACATCAAAGGAGTATGAATTTTCCAGAGAGTGCTAGTCGAGCCATACCCCAGGCTGCGGGAAGCATCATCCAAGCTGGGAGAAATCTTATCCAAACTAGATTCTACCGAACCATAGCCCACCGCCAGAAAACGCACCATATACGCAAAAATAAGCGAGAAAATTGTTCCTGAAAGTAACAATCCCGTAGAAATATTAAAGGTTGAGCGCATCCAGCTATCAATAATATTATCCAGCCCCGCTACGGGAATCAAAACCCCCACGGCAATCACTGAGCCAGGAATCGCATAGCCCATGGAGGCAATTCTGACCGCCGTTTTCATGAGCCAGTTTGGTTCTAATCTCCGTCCGTAAGCCATTAAAAGAGAAATTATCACAGCGGTGATCGCCGTAATACTGGCTAAAATAAAGCTATGCTGGGCTAAATCCCAAAAATCCTGATCAAAGACAGCACCTAGGTTATTCAGGGTGAGCTGTACTAGGTAGGCAGCAGGAATGATAAACCCCAAGCAAACGGGCAACAGGCAAACTAGCAGCGCCCCAAAACTATGTCCAGGATTAAGCTGAAAAGGAGTAAGTCGCTCAATTGAGCTAGAGCGATCGTAATACTGTGCCGCACTGCGCGATCGCCTTTCTAAGACAATCAGAATCAAGACAAAAATCATCAAAAATGCCGCCAGTTGAGCCGCTGCGGCTCTTTCTCCTAAACCGAGCCAGGTACGATAAATTCCTGTAGTAAAGGTATTAACCCCAAAATATTCTACCGTCCCCAAATCATTGAGGGTTTCCATCAGTGCCAGCGCTAAACCTGCCATAATTGCTGGTCTAGCTAGGGGTAACGCCACCGTAAAAAAACTGCGCCAGGGACTACAGCCCAAAGAGCGACTCGCCTCAATTGTACAGACAGACTGTTCTAAGAATGCCACTCGCGCCAGTAAATAAACATAGGGATATAGCACCAGCAATAACATTACCGCCGCTCCCCACAGAGAACGAATCTCAGGAAACCAATAATCCTGAACGCTAGTCCAGCCAAACAGATTTCTCAGGGTGGTTTGCACTGGACCAAAATAACCCAACATGGAGGTGTAGGCATAAGCCAAAAGATAGGCAGGGGCAGCCAGAGGCAGCAATAAAGCCCATTTAAGCCAGCTACTTCCCCAAAAACGACACATCGTTACTAACCAAGCCGTACTCACACCAATGAGACAGACTCCCATACCTACCAGCAGCATTAGCCAGCAGGAGTTCAAAATATAGTCCTGTAATACCGTCGCCACTAGGTGTTGCCAAATCCCCCCCGAATTGGTAAAAACACTGCTAAAGACAAACAAGATCGGGAGGGCAATTACTAGAGCGATCGCCATAACTAGCAAAGTCCACCCACTAGGGACAAA
>JBCCNG010000058.1:0-12549 GCA_039025955.1 Cyanobacteria bacterium P01_C01_bin.72
AACCTCCCCTGACTCAAAAATTTTTTACTAATTTAAATCACTTTAAAACAACCCTTATAATATGAACACTTATCAATTAATCGGCCCTGACCCAAAATTTATAAGCTTTGTATTAACGTGATTTCAATGAGTACAAAATTTGTGCGTCAGGGCAGATTAATTGATAAGACTTCATATTGCCCATAAGGTTTCTATTTAGAATGACTAAACTTTATCGGAAATAAAGAAAAAAGCTCGAAGAACTACTTTATTATCTACCCTTCTTAAAATTAGGAGAATTTTATGTATCTAATATCTCTTGTTTGACGGTGAGTGAGACGAAGGTTGTGCAGTCCATATCAATATAGTTTTCTACAGCATTACGGAATTTTTGAACCAGAATCTGACATCGTTTGATTCCGCAAGTCTGATGTTCTATCTCAACTCTTATCTTGGCAATCTCGCGATTTTTCTCTTTTTCATCATCAGTTAATTCTGCCTCGCTCACTCACCAGATTATTTTTAACCATGTGAGCTTTCTTCTTTGCAGCTCGGCATAGTTGACTTTTGCTCCCTACCTCTTCTTGCTCAACTTTTTGCTACTGATTCTACATATTCTAATTCCGATAAGGTCTATTTAATTAGCAGCGCTAGGAATCGGCTCTAGTCTCACTGCCAATCCACATCATATCTATCACAGTTGCCTGCTGGTTCAACATGCACCTTTCTTTGCCAAAACTACAATAATAGTACGCAAAATCAACTTCAGATCGTATAAACAAGACCATTTTTGCTGATAATCCAAATCCATACGCACAATCTCTTCAAAATCTAGCACTTGAGAACGACCTCGAACCTGCCATTCCCCGGTGATACCTGGTTTAACCTTCAGACGCAGTAAATGATGCTCATCGTACATAGCCACTTCTGCTACTGTCGGCGGACGAGTCCCTACCAGGCTCATATCACCTTGCAGCACATTCCAAAATTGAGGAAATTCATCTAGACTAGTGCGGCGGAGAAAATATCCTACTTTTGTAATACGCGGATCATTCTCATTTTTAAAAATATGTCCTGTGGCTTGATTTTTAACCAGATGCTTTTGTTGCTCGGCATCAGCAATCATCGAGCGAAACTTCCAGATTTTGAAGGGTTTTCCCTCAAAACCACAGCGAGTTTGACTGTAAAACAATTTGCCAGGATCATCAAAATACATGGCGATTGCGATCGGGATAGCGATTAGACCAGTGATTGCTAAGCCAAGAATAGCACCAAGTATATCCACTAAACGTTTAGCTTTGCTCTCTACTGAAGGATGAATCTGACGTTCAACACTATGAGGTAGGACTCTCACCTCTCTGGGATAAAGGTTAGCAGGGTAAGTCATAAAGAGGAATTAATAAAATAAGTTTAATTATCAATACAGTGTGACGATGTTCTTTATGCAATACTATTGGCTAAACACCTGGAATAACCACGAACCAAGCCCATCTTTACCAAATCTTCACTCAAACAACGAGAATTTTGAAGATTAGATATTTTTTTTAGGTAAGTGTGTGAGTTTGCCTACATAATCGAATCAACTCTGCAAAAGTACAGAGCAAAATAGCTATTTATCGACATATTTTAAGCTAATTAAAATAGTTATATTTAGCGTCAAATCAAAAAAACTAAATTTAATTTACTGTAAATTACTGAGCTAATAATCTAAAAAATATTGCTTCTAGCTATATTCACTAAAGCTATTCTATTTTTTCTAATGATAAAAAGGAGATGTTGACAGTGAACTGTACAATCAGCCTCTCCATGGAAGACCAATCTCGTTATCTAGAGTCTAATATTAATCATGATGAACTAATCCAATTAGTTCCTTTTATGTCTGATTTACCAGAAGACAGTATCCATAAAATAGCTGCCCATTTTGTGACAATTTCTCATCCGTCTAATCAAGTATTATTATTAGAAAACGATTGGGGAGGGTCAGTGTACTTTATTCTTGAAGGCTGGGTAAAAATTCGTACCTATAACTTGGACGGCAAAGAAGTTACCCTCAATATTTTGGGGCGGGGCGAAATTTTTGGTGAGATGGCAGCAATGGATAAGATGCCTCGCTCTACTGATGCTATTACCCTGACTAAAACCTTAATCGGCAGAATACCAGCCGAAGATTTTGTCAACTTGATTAACACTGAACCGATGGCAGGAGCTCATCTCGTTCAGCTAATGGCAAAACGTCTACGTCAGGTAAATCGACGGCTACAGTTAAGAGAAGCCAGCAGTATTTCCCGAGTTGCCGATGCCATTCTCTTTTTAGTAGAAGGACAGGGAACGCAAGGTGAAAAAGGCACCGAAATCCCCAATTTACCTCATCGCGAAATTAGTAGCTTGAGTGGATTGGCAAGAGAAACTGTGACTAGAGTTTTGACTAAGCTAGAGAAAAAAGGTTTGATTCAAAGAAACGCCGATTCGATGCGTATTCCTGATTTACCCGCTTTAGAGGACACTATTTGCTAGTATATTCAAACCTCTAATAGTTCTTTGGTTTAGCCAATTAAATTCCTATGTCTAGAGAAGATCATCAAGATTCACCGTCTGATGCGCTAAATCAAGTTGACGAAAATGAAATTAACTGGGTTGATCAAGAAGACGCTGGTATGACTAGTGCTTATCCAGCATCTTCTGCCACAAAGGCAACAAAAAAAACTCAAGTTACTACTGATACGTTAGTAATGGTGGAAACTGCTTTCCTCGCCAGTGCCGCTAGCTTGGTGTGGCTAATTAATTTCTATTTTCCCGTTGGACCAGTTCTCAAAATCTTTTTTCCTATTCCCATTGCCCTGATTTATCTGCGACGGGGTAATCGTGCCTCTTGGATGACAGCAGTGGTAGCGGGATTATTGTTATTAGTTTTGATGGGTCCGACTCGTAGCATTATCTTTTTTCTGCCCTATGGATTGATGGGAGTACTATTGGGTGCTTGCTGGCACAAGGGTTGGAGCTGGTCTTGGTCTATTAGTTTGGGGGCGATGATTGGCTCTATTGGGCTAGTTTTTCGCTTTTGGCTGACTTCTCTCTTGCTGGGGGAGAATCTTTGGGTGTATATAATTACACAAATTACTAAGTTCTTAGATTGGGTCTTTTTCAAGCTAGGAATTTTGGCGCAGCCAGATTTTGCTTTGATTCAAACCTTGGCGATCGCCTCGGTTATAATTCAGAATTTGGTATATATGTTTGCTGTACATTTAGTTGCTTTAATGCTGCTCGATCGCCTGGATAATCCGATTCCACGTCCTCCTGAATGGGTGAGAGTTTTGTTAGATTATTAAGTCTGAGAAAATCTATGGCTAATCGAGTGAACGAGGCAAGAAATAGCTAGAATGTATATCTAATAAATAATTCGAGCAGTTTAACTGCACACATATCAACGTTGCCTCATGACTCAAACTGCTATTTTTCATTTGGCTATTCCCATCAGTAATGTGTCTCAAGCTAAGGAATTTTATGGTTCGGGTTTAGGCTGTACTGTCGGACGCGAAAACTCAGCAGCAGTTATATTTGACTTCTACGGTACTCAACTAGTGGGTCATGTTACCTCGCAATCACTGAAGAGACAGTCGGGAATTTATCCCCGCCATCTGGGTCTAATCTTGCCCACTAAAGATGCATGGCAAAAATTATGCGATCGCGCCCAAGACCAAAAGCTTACTTTTTATGGTCAGCCAAAGTTACGCTTTCCTCAACAGCAAATAGAACATCACTGTTTCTTTCTGGAAGATCCTTTTTATAATTTGCTGGAGTTCAAATACTACAGTCAGCCAGAAGTTATTTTTGGTGGCAGGCAATCTAACCTAATTGGCGATACTGGAGTATCGAGCTAAGTAGGTCAAGCAAATTAAATGTGAAAGAAAAACCCCTATTTCCCCACTCCCCTATTGCCTTACGCATGTTTATCGGCTTGATGTTTAATAAGTGGAGCTACTGAGAGGGACTAAAAAGAATAATTACAGGCATTTTCAGTGGCATAAGCTACCCTAAAACTGCGATTAATAGCACGATTACTAGCATCACAACTACTCCTAATAAAAAGCTACTAATGAACAGAAGATGCTGCTGTTTCTGGGCTCGGCTGCTCATCGACCGAGAACCATTAACAGTAAAACCTGAATTTTTGTTTGGCGATCGCCCGTTGAGCGTCTTGTTGTTTATTTCTTGTTTAACCTGTGCATATTGATTGCTTAAGTTGACAATCGTATTTTCTTGAGACTGGATTGTTTCCCGTAGCTGAAACAGTTCAGAACTAATATTTGATATGGTATGACTCATTTCTGGAGATTGACCAGCTTGAATGGAGTAGCCATCGTGGGGAATAATCGCATCCACTTCTCTAGCATCTCGACCATAGGCGAGCTGACCAGCACTCATTTGAACAGTATTGTGTAGGCTGCCATCCCAGTTGCCTAATATTGGACCTATTTGAAAAAAACCTTTTTCCGCTAGTCGAATAATGTTGGCAATATCTTTGATACTGGTATTTTTCAGGATATAGCCTCTTGAGCCAGCTTTGAGGGCGCGATCAAGCTGTTGTCGATCATCATGACTAGTTAATAATAAAACTTTACTGTAGGGAAAACGCCGTACAATTCTCTCTGTTGCTTGAATTCCATCGATCGACCCTGGCATATTAATATCCATCAGAATAATATCTGGCTGATATTCTTCAACCTGGGCGATCGCTTTCTTCCCATTATCAGCAAGACCTACCACTTCAATATCTGGTTCGCTGGATAAATTGATTTTCAAAAATTCTCTAATGCTGTTCAAATCATCAACGATTAGTACGGTAGTCATATCAATAAAATAATAAATAGATTAATTAAGATTTAGTTAGAACTAGCCAAAATTTATGCTATCTACATCAAAGCTTTGTTGATGAAAGTGCTAACTATGTATGATCTAGTGAATTTTTTCAGGTAGTTAATATTAGCGGCTTTTTTTGCAGCTCAACTTCTCTCAATAGAAGCTTGAGACAACATGACTCTCGGCAAAATTAGAGGCAAATTTTATAAGCTTATATTTTACTATCTTTGAATACTTTAATCTGTTCCTCGACAATAATTTTTAGCATGATTATAGTAGTGAAGTAACTTACTTCTTGATTAAATCATTTAAGTTTAGTTAAAGTGATAATCATGGCGGTATGGCTTTGCCAAGGGAATAATGGCACTCTAAGAGGATTTTTTAAAAGTATAAAATATCACTTGAAAGCCTCCTATCTGCAAAGCATCTGGCACTTGCCCTACAGGATATATCGAAGTGTACCTCTTTGCAATCATCAAAGAGCCAGTTCACAAACAATTTAGATCTTTAACTTATCACCAATACCTATTTAGGGCTTGCTGAATGAGTCAAAACCACTTATTTATTTGTGTTTCATGACTTTTTATTTCGATTAAAGTGCAAGTTTTTTTGATAAACAACGTTATCTTTCTTTTACTTAAGATAATAAAACTCATTCTTATCTTAAAAGCTGATAACCGATAGCTATTGGTCACAAGTTACCCTTGAGTAAGTTTCCTAACTTGTCACGATTAGCTGATAGCTGATAGCTTCAGAACAGATATCTTCTCAAATCTCAGTTTTTCGGCAAGCTCTATTTACTCAATAGTCTCAAAAGATTCAATCATTCTTTCTACCATAGGCAAATAACTTTCATAGTCTCCAGGTCGTGCAGTGTAAGTAACTACATAAGCGCGATCGCCATTTACCGACCAGCTTTGAATCCGCTTTACAGGACTGCCATTTTCTTCTCCCTGATAAGCAATCTGCCGTCCTTCATCATCACCGAGAGTAATAGTTTGCGCTGCACCAATATTAGGATCAGAAAGCTGCTTAATCTCGTCTAGAGACTGCTGAGTATATTCGGCCAAAGATACGTCGCCAGGAAGGTTTTCCACGAGGATACTTACTCTCTCCTTAAACTGATCGGCATCACTGACTAATGGGGAGAAAAATACCACTCCAGTAGCAAAAAAGTCATCTCGATTTTGTTTTGACCAGCTAGAAGGATAGTCCACTCGAAACCCTTGACTGTAGTTTTCATAGCTCGACAGCTCGATTTTTGGCTCTTGATTTTTTTCTTTGAGCAAGATCCATCCTCCTGCCAATGCCCCTAGAGCTAGTAACGTGGCGAAGATTGGCAATACTGGCAGAGTAGATTTAGATTGTGTCTGTTTGGCAGCCCGCTCATTTGCTCGTGGAGACTCGACCTGGCGTGTAATCACAGTAGCGGAATTGATCGGGTTGGCGGTCAGGGAAACTGGTTGGTGATTGATAATAGCTGTTTCCCCTTCTGTTGCCGATATTATCTTTGATGACTGATTTGATGGCTGTGGTTCAGATGCAGCATTTTTTTTGGGGATAATTATAGTCTCGCGGTTATTGTTTTGGTTAGCGTCCAACTGTCTTAGGTCTGCTAAAACTGCTCCTGCCGAAGTATATCTGTCTTGATGTCGATAGCGAATCATCTGATCAAGCAGATCTAAAAAGCGAGGCTGGTAGTTAGTTCGACTATCAAGCTTATTGCGCCAGATTATTTCCCCGTTATCATCAATCGGAAATTCTTGAGGATTAACTCCCGTGAGAGCCTGAATGGCAATTACACCCAAGGCATAAATATCACTATAAAACCCAGGACGACCCATCATCTGCTCCATTGGCATGTAGGATTTAGTTCCCACAGCCACCGTCTGTTTGATCTGACCAGTAGCATCAATGATTTGCGTGCTTACCTGCTTGACTGAGCCAAAGTCAATCAGGATAATCTTTTCATCTTGACGACGACGCATCAAATTTGAGGGCTTGAGGTCACGGTGAATCACGCTATGCTGTTGGACAATTAGCAGGACTTCAAGTACATCTTGCAGCAGGGCAACAGTTTTCTTTTCTAACCAAGGTTTCCCCGCCAAAATCTCCTGGCTCAAATCGTGTCCTTCAATTAGTTCCTGAACTAGAAAAAATTCATTATCCTGCTCAAAATAAGCGAGTAAGCGAGGAATACGATCGCAGTGTCCCAGACGATTCATGATCTCTGCTTCTCGATTAAATAACCTACGGGCGATCGCCAGTGTTTGCGGATTAACGCTTTTGGGCTTGAGCTGTTTGACGACACACTGGCTATCAAAACACTGTTGATCCTGAGCTAAAAAAGTGACTCCTACGCCACCTCTACCCAGTTGCCTAACAACGTAATAACGTCCCTGAATAGTCTTTCCTACAAGATTGTTATCCATCGACACAATTGTCTATAAGAGGGTTCACCAAGACTCCATAATTTTAATACCTACTTCCCTCTAAGGCGAGGCGAGACTGAAAGAACTAATTTGAGAATTATTTAAAATTTATGTTTCAGAATTTAGGTTTTTCACTTAGCCTACTTAGTCTCTTCCACAGCCTAATTTTCTACATTTGGCAACTTTATTTCGCGCTGCAACCAACATTATTGATATTGATCTTCGCTGGAAATGAGCCAGTTATCTACTGCTACTTGATTACGTCCTGCATTTTTGGCTTTGTACAGCAAACTATCTGCTGCTTCAATTATAGTACTGCTTGGCTGCTTTGAATCGGGAATTTTAGTGGTAACTCCCATGCTCAGGGTAACAAAGTTACTAACCTGAGAATGTTTATGAGGTATTTTTTTACCTGCCAAATAGCGTACAATTTTGTGTGCTAAAAATAAAGCGCCAGGAGCATTTGTATTGGGCAAAATTATGGCAAATTCTTCCCCCCCATAACGTGCCACTAAATCTGCTGGTCTTCTGGTGGATTGCTGAAGTATTTGAGCAACTTTTTGCAAACAGCGATCGCCCTGTTGATGACCATAGGTATCGTTATAAACCTTAAAATAATCGATATCACACAGAATGAGGGAAAAGTCTTGTTTTTCTCGGGCTAGTCTTTGCCACTCTTTATCTAGAACCAAATCAAAGTAGCGGCGGTTAGCGATTCCAGTTAACCCGTCCAAGATAGCCAACTTCTGAAGTTTTTGGTTAGCTATTTGTAACTTACAGCAAAGTTGTGATTGTTCAATAGCTATCGTCACCTGGGTAGTTAGCCTCTGGAGAAAAGCAATTTCCCAACTTTGCCACAGGCGAGGTTCATCAGTATTGTAAGCCACTAGCATCCCCCACAGTCTGGGTTCGGACTTACTATTGACGGGACTTGATATCGCCGATACGGTTAAATTATCGTAGACGTAGTCAGGATTGGACAGCCAAATTGGTAATATTAAATAGGAACGAACTAGCTGAGGTTCAATTACCTGCAATTCTTTCATCGAACAGCTAAAAGTATCTTCTACCGCCTGCACTGAGGTTGATGACGATAAAATTGCGTGAAGAGAAGAATAGTTGACTGCACCAATAAACTGCTCAATCGCCTGGCGATCAAATTTAACATTAGCAGATTGAGAGACGACGGTAGTTTCTGGCAATTCTGGCGACTTACTACGATAGATCAAGACCTGATCGCTGCCAAAAAACCGCCGAATGACTGTGGCGGTGGTTTTTAAAACTGCCTCTAGATCGATGGAGTTGCGAATGCGATCTAGCATTTTTTTCATTAATGCCTGCTGCCAGAGTTTAAATTGCTGCCGCTGTCGAGCGATCGCGAATTGAATCGCACGAACTAAGATGTTGGGCGCTAATTCTTCTCTGACTAGATAATCCTGGACTCCTTGCCGCATTAGCCGCACCGCCAACTCGGAATTATTCTCCGCAGCTACAACGATAATCGGTAGCTGGGGTGCTTTTTGCTGCCATAGCTCTATTTTGTCTAAGTCTTGACTTTGCTCCTGAGTGTGGTTAAAGAGGAGAATATCATAGCTGTCTTGGCAAAGAGCATCGTTAACATCTTGCAATTGCGAAACCGATTGCAACTGAATTTTTAGTTCCTTACAGTCGCCTAATTTTTTTTTGACCCAAGCATCACCAGCAGATTGTTTTTCTACTAACAAAATTTTCAAAGCTTTATTCTTCACTGCTGTATTTCTGACTACTAAGGGTTTTTATTTCAGGAATTAATATGTGGTATGAATTTGTAGCATAAACTTTAAATTCAACCCTTAAATACACACGGCATTACATAGCTCTCTCTTGTAATGAATATTACATTCTGATTAAGCTATCATATTGCTACTCAATTTTAAGTCAGACAGAAATAAAAAACAGAGAGAATCTCTCTCTGTTCAGTAATATTGATTCAAGGTCTTGACTATCGATCAGGCAAACAGTTCTAACCTTCCATTTTGCTATGTCGAGGCAGTATCTTCTGCTGATTCTATTTCCAGAGGCGGTACAGGTGCAACAGCGGCGATCGCATCATCTTTGTCTAGCCTTTGAACCCTTACTCCTGTCGCATTACGAGACTGAAGTGAGATGGCATTAACTGCTTGGCGAATCATGATACCTCTATTGGTGACAATCATTAGTTCATCATCAGGATTGACAATATCGATTGCCACGAGACAATCATCATCAGACTTGAATTTAATCGCTCTCACCCCCATTCCTGCACGGTTTTGCAAACGGAATTTACCGATGGGGACTCTTTTACCATAACCATTGTTGGTGATTGCCAGCAGCCAAGGACCTTGATCCACTGCTTCGTCAACCAAGTCTTCTCCACTCTCTTCTTCTTCTTCCTCTCCAGTATTATCAATGGTTGCCACAATTTGAGCGGGAATAATGTCCATGCTGATCAGCTCGTCATCTCCCTTGAGCTTCATTGATTTGACCCCTTTAGTAGATCTGCCTAGCGGACGTAGCTGTTGACTATTGGTTTGGAAGTGAATTGCCATACCTTTGCGCGTACCAATAATGACGCTATCTTCATCGGTTGCTAGACATACCCAGCGTAGCTCATCTGACTCCTGCAAAGAGATAGCAATAAGACCGTTGGAGCGAATGTTGGCAAAGGCAGACAGAGCGGTTTTTTTGATGTTGCCCTTGCGGGTTAGCATGACCAAATATTCATCTTCGGTAAACTCACTAACTGCAACCATGGAAGTCACTTTCTCTGATTGTGACACAGGCAGCATTTGCACAATGGGAATACCTCTTGCCGTTCTTGAGGTGGCGGGTATCTGATAGGCAGGGAAAGAATACACCACACCGCGATCGCTAAAGAACATGACCATGTCGTGATCACAGCAGGTCATAAAGTGTTCAATACCGTCGTTTTCCTTCATTTTGGCGGCGGCTTTGCCTCTGGTGGCTCGGCTTTGAGCTTCAAAGGTGCTGACGGGCATTCGTTTGATGTAGCCCTGTTCGGTAAGGAGAATTACTGACTGCTCATTAGCAATCAGATCTTTATCGAGCAGTTCTCCTTCGCCCTGAACTATTTCCGTCCGTCGCGGAGTAGCATGAACGTTTTTGATAGTGGTTAATTCTGACTCAATAATCTCTTCAATTCTTTCCTTCCGCGCTAAGATATCGTTGAGATCGGCGATCTGAGCCTGTAGGTCTTCGTGTTCTGCCTGAATTTTTTCCGCTTCTAAGGCAGTCAGGCGGCGTAGCTGCATTTGCAAAATGGCATCAGCCTGAGTTGCCGATAGCCCAAATCCTTCCACCAGTTCATTTTTGGCGCTGGCAGTGTCTGCGGCACCGCGAATTAGCCCAATGATGGCATCGATGTTCTCCAAGGCAATTAATAAACCCTGGAGTAGATGATCTCTTTCTTCCGCCTTGCGTAACTGATAGCGAGTACGGCGGGTAATTGCTTCGACGCGAAAATCTAAAAATACTTCCAAGAAGCGGCGAATAGTTAGCAGTTGGGGGTCGTTGTTAACCAACGCCAGCATATTTGCCCCAAAATTGCTCTGTACCGCAGTCTGTTTGTAGAGGTTGTTGAGGACGACGCGAGGATAGGCATCTCGTTTTAATTCAATTACCACCCGCATCCCCGTGCGATCGCTTTCATCTCGGATATCAGAAATGCCGTCGATCCGCTTATCGTTAACCAGGTCGGCGATCTTTTCAATCAAGGAAGATTTATTGGTTTGATAGGGTAGCTGAGTAATGACGATGGCTTCTTTGTCGGCTCGACCACGTTGGGAAATAGTTTCAATTTCCGCTACCCCTCGCATAGTAATTGAACCGCGACCAGTGGTGTAGGCTTCTTTGATGCCGGCTCGACCAATGATCTGTCCTCCTGTGGGGAAGTCAGGACCCTTGATGTACTGCATCAGATCTAGATCGCTAATCTCTGGATTATGAATTAGGGCAATCGCTCCTTCAATCACTTCTCCCAGGTTGTGGGGGGGAATATTGGTTGCCATGCCGACGGCAATTCCCGAAGAACCATTAACCAAAAGCTGGGGAATTCTGGCTGGCAGGACGATTGGCTCTTGCTGTGAACCGTCAAAGTTATCGGCGAAGTCTACGGTTTCCGCTTCAATATCCCGCAGCAGAGAATCCGTCGCTAAAGCCTGAAGACGACACTCGGTATAACGCATCGCGGCGGGAGGGTCGTTATCAATCGAACCGAAGTTACCATGTCCATTGATCAACGGATTCCGCATGGAGAAACCCTGCGCCATACGGACTAAAGCATCATAGACAGCAGTATCACCGTGGGGGTGATATTTACCTAATACTTCACCGACGACACGAGCGCACTTACGAAATGGTCTGTCTGGGGTTAGTCCTAGTTCGTACATGGCGTAAAGAATACGACGATGGACTGGTTTGAGACCATCCCTAGCATCGGGCAACGCCCTGCCGACAATGACGCTCATCGCATATTCCAAATAGGAACGCGACATTTCGTTACTTAAATCAGTGGGGATAATCCTTTCCTGGGAAGTGGTCATACGCTGAAAAACTCCAAATATATGCAATAATTTGGGTTAATGACTGATAAACTCCACAAACTTCTCTTTTACAGCCAATAAAGCCCAATATAATCGCATTTTATCTAAAAATTATAGCACATTTTGTACCCTAACTGCTGGGACAAAAAGCAGACTCTGGCTACCACACAAGTCTTTCTGCGCCCAAAAATTCTTAAGCTCTATTTTCGGTTTAGCTTATGTCTTAGTTTGCTCCCTAGCTGTCTGATTTTTAGCTGCTGAATCCGCCAAAAATCGGGATTTTTTAGTTTAGTGGGGAGATGGGGTTGGTGATCAAAAAACTGATTGATTGCTTGCAGAATCAACTTCAGTCGCACGGTAAGGCGATCGCGACGATATTCTTGGAGCCAATCAACCTCAGTAGGAGGAGATAGTTGCAGTACTTGTTTGATTCGCAACAGGTCATATTCCAAGGAATAGCCAGCAATTTTATGGCAATTAAAGCCTGGATCGAGATAGTCGGCTAAACCATGATTGACGCTAGAAAACAGGTGGCAGCCACAGGCTAATGCCTCTAAAGGGGGTAAGCCAAAGCCTTCTGTCACTCCAGCAGTTGCCCAATATTCCGCCGAGTCATAAAGATATATTTTGCTGCGGTTAAATAATGCTGCTAAATCAGCAACGTAGCTGTCGATAATCTCAACCTGATAGTTATGCTGGAG
>JBCCNG010000059.1:0-12499 GCA_039025955.1 Cyanobacteria bacterium P01_C01_bin.72
ATAAGCTTCGCAAATTGCTTTTAAGTAGTAAGTAGTAGGTAGTAGATTTTGCGTCTTGATTATTGAAATTGAAGTCTGAATTGTTTTTCGTCTCTAAACCCAGATGTAGCGTCTAAAATCTAAACATAACGCTATATGTGATGTTTGACAGATTCAAAATTTCCTTAACTTGTCACGAATGCCCACTACCTAGTGCCAACTACTTCCCCACTATCTTGCCTTTGTCTTGCTCCTGTCTGTACCTGCCATAAACCATCGTATATGCCCCCTTGAGCCAGTAGTGCTTCATGAGTACCCTGTTCTACTAGCTGTCCGTAATCCATGACGTAAATGCAGTCTGAGTGTCTAATGGTGGAAAGTCGGTGGGCGATCGCAATTGTGGTGCGATTCTGGGTTATTTTTTCTAGGGAACGAGCGATCGCAGCTTCGGTTTCGTTATCTACAGCGGAGGTTGCCTCATCTAAGACGAGAATTGGGGGGTCTTTTAAAATGGCTCTGGCGATCGCAATTCTCTGTTTTTGTCCTCCCGAAAGTTTCTGTCCCCGTTCACCAACAATTGTGTCGAAGCCTTGGGGTAGTTCGCTGATAAATTGGGCTGCTTCAGCAATTTGAGCCGCTTCTTTAATTTGGCTGATGGTGGCATCAGGAGAACCATAGGCAATGTTTTCTCTTACCGTGCCGTGGAATAGGAAGACATCCTGACTAACTAAGCCGATTGCCCGTCGCAAGTCCCAAAATACGATGTCTTTAATATTCTGACCATCTAGGGTAATTGTTCCTGACTGTACTTCGTAAAGGCGCAGCAGTAGCTTGACCAGAGTACTTTTACCCGAACCCGTCGCCCCCACAATGGCGATAGTTTGACCCGCAGGAATATCCAGGGAAAGATTTTTAATTACTGGCTCTCTTTGGTTATAGGCAAAAGTAATATTGTGGAAATTTACCGCCCCTTTGATAGTTGGGAGGGGTAGAGATTTTTCTCCTGAATGAATGGCAATAGGAGTATCTAAAAGATCCATTACTCTGATGATCGAAGCCATCGCCCGCTGATAAAGGTCGAAGGTTTGACCTAAGTGAGTTAGGGGCCAAAGCAATCTCTGAGTCAGAAAGACCAAAACACTGTAAGTTCCCACTGCTAAAGTACCTGATGCTGCCTGCATGCCTCCATAAAGCAAGATTGCCGTAAAACCTGCCAGAATCACGAGACGGATCAGGGGAATAAAAATTGCCGAAAGAGCGATCGCTTTTTGATTACTCTCTCTATAGGCGTGGCTATCTTTGGTCAGGCGCTCTAATTCATAAGCTTCGGTGGTAAAGCTTTTGATTGTTGTGATGCCGCTGAGATTATTAGCCAGACGAGAATTGAGAATACTAACTTTTTCACGTACTTCAGCATATCGAGGGGCAAGCCATTTTTGGAAGGCAACCGAACCCCAAACGATGATCGGAATAGGAAGAATCGCCATCCAGGCAATATCGGGAGTCAGGACAAAAAACGAGCCACCAACAATTACAACCGTGGTCAAGATCTGAATGATTTCATTTGCCCCCACGTCGAGAAATCTTTCGAGCTGGTTGATATCATCGTTAAGTACCGAGAGTAAAGATCCCGTACTACGCTCCTCAAAATAAGCCAACTCCAATTCTTGCACATGACTATAGGCATCTAAACGAATATCATGCTGCATATCTTGCGCTAAATTACGCCACAGTCGAGTAAAGGCATATTCAAAAACCGATTCTAAACCCCAAACAATTGCCGAGAGGACAGACAGGATCATAAGCTGTCCAAAGATATCAGTAATACCAAGTCGAGCCACAATCGAATTGTCTTTCTGGACTACTATATCCACCGCCGCGCCAATAATTGCTGGAGGAGCCAGGTCAAACAGCCTGTTGAGAATTGAACAAATTGTTGCCTGCCAAACAATTACGCGATACTTGCCTCCATATTGCAGCAGTCTACTTAAAGGATGATCTGGTATTTTAGCCTTACTTGCGCCCATGCTGATCTCGTTAACATATCTTTACTTCAAACTAGCAGACTTTGGCAAAAGAAAGTTACTCTCCTTGGGGATATTGTGACCACAAATCTGTTCCCTGGCGTAAACTCTGATGATCGCCATTGCCTAAGATCAAGTGATCCAATATGGGAATGTCTAAATATTGAGAGCCCTGCAAAAGCTGTTCCGTCAGGTCAATATCTTCAGGAGATGGCTCTAGATTTCCCGAAGGATGATTGTGAGCAATAATTACTTTGGTTGCTCCCTGACGAACTGTTTCTCTAAAAATCTCGCGGGGATGGATTAGAGTTTCTGTCGCTGTACCGATGGTCAGAATCTTGGTCGCAATTAAATAATTCTTGACATCGAGCATCAAAACGGCAAAACGCTCTTGATTTTGCCACATTAAATCCTGACTCAAAACCGCTGCGGCTGAGGCGGGACTATCTACTGTAACTCTCTCATGGGGTCGAAATTTAAAAGTACGCTTGCCTAACTCCACGGCAGCAATAATCGTTGCGGCTTTAGCTGGACCAATGCCAGGGATACGCATCAACTCCCGGGGATTGACATCTCGTAAGACATCCAAAGGCGCTCGCCTATATTTACCCAACTCTTGGAGTATGTGCTGTGCTAGTCCAATTGCCGAAAGGTTGCCTCTAGTTTGCCCTGTACTAATTAGAATTGCTACTAGCTCCGCCTCCGAAAGGTTTTTTGCGCCTACAGCCATCAATCTTTCACGGGGTCGTTCACTGATCGGTAAATCAGCAATTCTCAGGCGATAGGTCATAGCGACATCAAGAAGTAAAGTACAGCGCAAAGGCTCTGTATGACAAATATAACCTGGATAATACGTAAATTGATTTAGCAGCAGCTAATTTTTAATTAATTCCACTGCATCTTTACCATCTAGATCCGCAAAATATACTTTTACCTTTTCTTCGGAAGCCGTAGGTAATTCCTTACCCGTAAAGTCAGGATGAATTGGTAATTCTCGATGACCTCGATCAACTAATACCGCCAGCCGAATTAATTCTGGTCTACCATATTCAGTTACAGCATTAAGAGCCGCGCGAATGGTTCTGCCTTTGTAGATCACATCATCTACGAGAACTACTGTTCTTCCTGTTAAATCCAGGGGAATTTGGGTTTTAGCAGGAATACGGGTTTTAATTTTATCCAAGTCATCGCGATAGAAGGTAACATCGATCGCCCCCACCGCCACGGATGTATTTTCTAAAATTTCTATTTGTTTAGCCAGCAGATAAGCCAAGGGTACGCCTCTCGTATGAATGCCTAATAAGATTATTTGCGAAAGATCTGCTGAACGCTCAACAATTTGCGAAGCCAGACGATTGATGGTACGACGAATCTCTTCGGCAGACAGTATGGTAACTACTTTGGCTGTCATTGATTAAGGCAAGTAACGAATAGTTCTGTGGTTCTATTTAATTTATCATCCATGCCACTAAGAACTAAGAAATAATCAACATCATTGCCAGTTGCCAATCATGATATAGGCTGACCAAAAAGCAGGAACTTTCCAGTCTTTATCGGCTCTCTGCCAAAGATCCATTTGCGCCTGACGTAAAGCTTCTGCCTTGCTATGATATTTCAGATATTGATAGAAACGTTTCATTAACTCGGTGGTCGAATCATCATTAACTTGCCAGAGAGTTGCTAAGGTACTGCGAGCGCCACTTCTGACGGCAACACCTGCTAGCCCCAAGGCGGCACGGCGATCGCCTGTTGCGGTATTACAGGCACTAAGAACCAGCAGCTTAATCGGGTTTAGATGTATTTTGCTGCGACTTTGAAGCAGACTGCTAAATTCTTTGATGTTTAAAAGTTCGTTCCACATCAATAAAAAGGTTTTTTGGGGATTGGCTCTAAACTGTCCGTGGGTCGCTAGATGAATAACGGAGGCAGTAGTTAGATTGAGCTGTTTTAAGAGATTATTGGCAGTAAACTGCTGATTTAATAAGGCTGTATCCTCGGACTGACTGACAGTTTCTATTTCTTCCTGCACATTGCTTAAGGGGGCAAAACTGAGATCTCCAACTTTTTGAAAGCGGCTAATTCCTCCTGCGAGAAAAGAAAGAGGGCGGGAATTAACTTGGGAATTGAGAAGTCTTAAACCAGGGGTAAGGGCGATCGCATATTTTTCTAGCAGATATTCTTGACCATCATATAAAGCCGCCATGGGGATGGTTTGCAGCATCCCATCTAGGACAAATACTAGTGTTTGGGGTTGATGTTGTTCTAGCTCAGCAGTTAACGGCTGGATCAGCCAGCTATAAAGCTGTGCCTCAATCTGCTGTACTTGCCGCGTCCGATCTGGTTCGGTAATATATTGCTGTAGCTGTTCAATTGTCTGCTCTAGTTCAATTTGGCTAACAGGCTGGGTATGGTGATAGGATATCCGACCTGAACTGCCAGAGTTGACCGTCGCCAAAATAGTTTCTAAACGATCAGGTAGGACAATGGTGTAAATAATCGCCGCGTGAGGATCTATCTGGTCGATACTTTTGGGAGCAAAAGTCAGACAGGCATCCTGGAAATAATTATCTAATTCTGCTAGCTGCAAAGCCTCAATAACGTTTCGGGCGGCTTCTAAGTCGCGATCGCTGGGGGAACCCTGGAGTAAGAGATCTGCCAGTTCGCGATAAACGGGCTCAATCTGCTCTTTAAACTCATACTGAATCTCTTTTTCTAAGGCTACCAGGTCACTACGTAAACTATCAAGATTGGCTAGGGCTGCTTGATAACTGGCGATCGCCTGTTTTCTTAATCCCTTTTTGCAGTAGATTCTACCCAGTCGCCACTGCCAGCGGTAGGCGATCTCTGGAGAGTAGGCAGCTTGAGCTAAGGATAACGCCCGCTCATATAGCTGCTGCTGCGTGTATGGAAGTTTTACTGTCTCTAAATCATCATGAATGTCATAAATATCACCTAAATTGCCCAACGCAGAGGATTCTAGACGCTGATCTCCCGATAAATGAGCCTGTTGAGCCACATTGAGATACATCTGAGCAATGTCCTGAAGATCATATTTGAGCGAACGATTGTGCTGCTGGAGTAATTTTAAACTGTTGGCAAATTTTACCTGGGGGTAAAGATTTCGTTGCGAGCCAGAATCTAGCTGAATTTTGTTGGCGAGTTTTGCTGCCTGTGACCATTGGCTGTTGGAGAGCAAAAGAGAGAGTTCGTTTAACTGGGCGGCTAGTTTAAAGTCTCGGTCTTGGGGTGTTTTAACCGAGCGTTCTAGCTCTCTAAAATATTCAGTTGCCTGAAGACGATGTTTCTCAAATCGTTGTTCGTTTGACTGTTCCTTGGCTACGAGAGCGATCGCCTGATGGATGTTGCCTAAGTTTAAACGAAGCTTGTTCTCCGTTCCCCATTTGGGAGCGGGAAAACGGCTCAGGGTAGCTTGACTCGCATTAGCAAATTCCAGCGCCAGATTCAGTCTTCCCATGGCTAGAAGATGATTACCCATGCTGCTCAGGCTATCGATTAACCACGGTTCACTTTTTAGTTGAGCGCCTTTAATAATATCCTTTGCCTGAGACTCAGTTAGCTCTACACAACGAGATTCAGTTGGATCTAGAGTTACCAAAGTGCGATCGCAAGCCCGACGGTGAAAGCCCATTTTTCCCAGTGCATCTGCCTGACCCAAAATTGTACCAGCGATCGCCGTAGCGTCTTCTATTTGACCATATAGCTGTTCTGACTGCTGCCAAGCGGTAAGAGCCTGATTGTACTGTCCCGTGGCTAAATGATAATGTCCCTGAGCATGCCAAATTTGTGCCTGCACCTGGATTTTTTGCGGACTGGGGGCAATAGACTCGATCAGGGTGAAGCTACGCTCGATATTTTCCGTTGCTAGCTGCCAATTACCCTGCTGCTGCTGTACCAGGGAAGTCAAAGCCCAGACCTGAGCCTGGGGTAAAATTGCTGCCTGACGCTGATAAATCTTGCCCGCCTGATTCAATAAATGGAGTGCTGGAAGCGAATTACCTTGTTCATATTGCTGTTGTGCCTGTCGTACAAGTTGAGCTGGAGCAACTTGAGCAGTTAGAGCTGAGTTGAATCCTAAGACTACACTCCAGCCAAAGAGAATCGCAAGAATAAATTGCTTCCAGTTCATGTTTGACAATGATATACAGATTGTAGTTCAGTATATCAATCCAGGGCATTGTTCTCTATTTTTGTGAATTGAAAAGATTTTTGACCAAAATTACGATCATAGTCAAAGATTGAGGTACTTTGATTAATAACAATCTCTGAATAAATACTGAGCTAAATCTCGATAATTATACTGAATTGATCATAGTTGGCTTCAGCTTTACAAGCAAAGATATTAGTATTTATCCCCTAATCAATGCTTGTTTATTTGGTTACAACAGATGTATATAGTAACCTATTGTACATCTATCCAATGGCTCTATCTTCACCAAGCTTATCTTCAAAAACCATTTTAGTTGTCGATGATAAAGTTAATAATCTACAGCTTTTATCTGCTTGTTTAAAAAGAGCCAACTACAAAGTTTTAATTGCTCAAGATGCATTCAAAGCGATCGCGATCGCCCAAACTCTACAGCCAGATCTGATCCTTTTAGATGTAATGATGCCCAAAATGGACGGTTTTGCCGTTTGTCAGCAGCTAAAAACTGATCCTGTAACCCATAATATTCCAATTATCTTCATGACCGCTCTGACTGCACCCCAATATAAGGTAGATGGCTTTAGACTGGGAGCGATTGACTACATCACCAAACCGATAGAAGAACAGGAAGTACTAGCCAGAATCGCCACTCACCTCGCCCTTAACCATTTACACCAGGCTTCTCTGCGGGATGCTGCTCAACGACGGCTCTTATTCGATATCAGCGATCGCATTCGCCAGTCTTTGAACCTCAAGGAAATTTTAGAAACTGCCACCAAGGAAATTAGAACTTTTTTAGACTGCAACTTTGTCGGCTTGATTGCCTTAAACTGCAGAAAAGCTAATTTGAAAGCCTATGCTACCTCCATTAGCTCAGAAATTGTGCCGCCCCAGAAAATTGACTTTAGCTCTATTTGTCCCAACGGAGATATTTATCAAGCATATCGACAAGGATATATCGAGATTACATCGACACCCGATGTCGCACAATCTGCTAACTCATTCTTATTGCCCGATTCCCAGGCACAATTAATCGTGCCCATCTTGATTCAAGATGCTAACTACACTTCTGGCTTCTTCTCCGCGGCGGAAGAGACAATGGTGACGCAAAATATCCTTTATGGTTGGCTAGTTGTCGAACACAATACTCCTCGTACCTGGCACACAAAGGAAATTTACCTGCTGCGACAGATAACTACTCAACTATCCATTGCCATTAAGCAAGGACTACTGCATCAACAGCTATCTCAGCTAGCTTTATTAGATTCCTTGACTCGGGTCTACAATCTACGCTCCTTTGACCGCCAGCTCAAACGAGAATGGGGCAGGCTAAAGCGAATTGCCTCTCCCTTATCTTTAATCATGTGTGATGTAGACTGTTTCAAAATCTATAACGATACTTTTGGTCATCAGCAGGGTGATTTTTGTCTCCAGCAGGTTGCTCAGGCGATATCTTCCGCCCTCAAAAGATCAGCAGATGTTTTAGCTCGCTATGGGGGGAAGAATTTGTGGTTATTTTGCCTCATACTCCTCAAGATGGAGCGCTCAAGGTAGCTGAGGCGATCAGAAATGCCGTAAAAAGTAAAAAAATTCCTCATCCCAATTCCTTAGTTGACTCAGTAGTCACCCTTAGTTTGGGAGTAGCCAGCACTATTCCTGTTCAGGGAGATAATACCCAACTTTTAATTGAGGCAGCAGATTTAGCTTTATATCAAGCTAAAGAGAGTGGTCGAGATTCGGTTGCAGTATATCCAGAATCAATCTCTCACTCTAAAGATCGACAGGAGTTGAAAATGCGCTGGATTAAACGGCTACGTCAGGCGCTGGCTCGTGATCTATTTAGTCTTTATGCTCAATCAATCACATCATTAAAAGGCAATGATGATCGTAAATCTTTTGAAATTTTGCTGCGTCTGACAGACAGACCAGATCAGGTGATTTTACCTGGTGTGTTTATGGATATTGCCGAGCGTAATTTCTTGATGACAGATATTGATACCTGGGTAATCAACAATTTATTTGCCACTTTGAAAAAACGAGATCGCCATATCTGGGATGATTATCGCTTTTCTATTAACCTATCAGGGGCATCTCTTAACAACGAAACTTTTCTGCGGTTTTTGAAGCACAAGATAACTGACTGTTCTTTACCTGGATCACTCTTTTGCTTTGAAATTACTGAATCGATTGCCGTTGCCGATTTAGAGCGTGTGATCACTTTTATTCAGTCTCTCAAGGAAATTGGCTGTAGCTTTGCTCTCGATGATTTTGGCAAGGGAGTTTCTTCTCTCACCTATCTCAAAAGTCTGCCAGTAGATTATTTAAAAATAGACGGTTCTTTTATCAAAGAATTAGACGTTAATCCAGCTTCTAAAGTCATGGTGGAAGCAATCAACCATATTGCTGAAGGAATTGGCTTGAAGACGGTTGCCGAGTTTGTCGAAAACGAAAGTATTCTCGATAGCGTCCGCAATTTAAACGTAGACTATGCTCAAGGTTTTCATTTTGGTACTCCCAGCGCTCTAATGGAAGTTATTTCGGGCTGACTCAAACAGTAAATACTCGCAGCAGATCCAGATCACACTTTGACTTGATACTTTACAGTATTTTTGTAATATGAAGTATTTTTAAAGCAGAGATGAAGATCGCCCACATACAGACAGTATTAATCTTAAGCTCCACGGTTGTTGCCGTTATTAATCAATATCCCCTCGTTTTGTCTCTAACGAAGATTGCCATGGAACATAATTTCTTAAGCTAATTTCTTGAGTTAATTTTTGAGCTGACGCACTCAGGAGATGATAACAAGTTTATTAGGATGAGATTAGCAGCAAAAGCATTAGGTCTAATGTGTAAAAAAACTGCGGCTATGCGCAAACGATTGCTATCTCTATTTTTCAAGGTAGAGTATTAAAGTATTAGAGGGAATTAAAATTCTGAGCAGCATGATGGAAGGACAAGGAGTAAAAATTGGTAGTACAGCAATTATCTGGAGTTTAGCTACAGGGATGATGGCAATTTCCATTCCTATTGTCAAGATGACCGAAACTGGTATTATTCTTCCCCTGGCAGTAGTTGTGGGAGTGAGTTTAAGTACGATCGCAATTTGGTTAAGTAACTGGGGTTCTTAGCATTGCTTATCTGACTCGCTAGTTAGGAGAGTGGCAAGAGGCAGCAAATTTCTATCAGCAGCAGGGTAATTTAACTAGCTATACCCAAGCCAAAATCTATGAGGCAATTTCGCTTCAGACTCTCGGTTTATATTCTCAAAGTATTAAAATTCTCACCGCAGTCAACCAGAAATTAGACAGTCAGTCTGATAGCCAGATGAAAGCCCAAGCTTTATTAAATTTGGGTAATGTTCTTAGTCGGCTAGGAGAATATGAGCTGGCGGCGCAAAGTTTAGCCCAAGGATTAACCATCGCTCAACAGCGACAGGAGAAAGATCTAGTTGTCGAGATTCTTCTTAGCTTGGGTAATAATGCTCAATTTGAGGAAAAAACTACAGCAGCATTAGCATTCTATCAACGAGCGATCGCCACTGATGCAGATGCAGATCTCCAGTTAAGAGCCAAGTTAGATCGTTTAGATGTCTTTATAAGCTCCTCACAAATCGTCGCTGCTAATCGAGAAGCCCAAGAGATTAGTCAACTTTTAAAGGAGCTTCCTCCTGGACAGACGATAATTCAAGCCAAGGTAAGTTTGGCGCGTAATTTACTCGAACTAGAGCGCCCACCAATGACGATATCTCATCTGTTGCTAGAGGCGGTGAGAGAGGTACAGGCTCTAAAAATTAGCAGATTAGAAGCAGATGCTTTAGGCATTTTGGGTAGCCTTTACGAACAAAACCAGCATGCCGCAGCAGAACCAATTACCGAGAAAGCCCTGTTAATTGCTCAAAGTGTCGACGCTAGAGAGCTAACCTATCAATGGCAGTGGCAACTAGGCAGAATACTCGTTGCCCAAGGCAAAACTGAACAGGCGATCGTTGCTAACTTAGTGCCATCGGAAGTACTTTTAAATCAGAATTTTACTCGGGACGGTCTTCAACAGAAAATTGCGACCCTCCCCTATCCTGTGGTTCATTTAGCCACTCACGGGCAGTTTTCCTCTCGCGCCGAAGATACCTATCTTTTGACCTGGAATGATTGTGTCAATGTCAAAAATCTGGATTACCTGTTACAAAATCGCGACTTTAACCAACAGACTCCGATTGAACTATTAATTTTGAGTGCCTTTCAAACCGCTGCGGGGGATAATAATGCTGCCCTGGGGCTGGCAGGGGTCGCAATTCGCTCTGGCGCACGCAGTACTGTGGCAACTCTCTGGTCAATTCAGGATGATTCCACTGCCGAACTAATCACTCAGTTTTATCAGGCTTTAACCAGCCCTGGCACTAGTAAAGCCGAAGCACTCCGTCAGGCACAGTTGAGCTTATTGCGATCGCCCAAATACAGCCATCCTTATTATTGGTCTGCTTTTGTTTTAGTTGGTAATTGGCTTTAGTCAGCTTACTTGATTCTCAATTTTCATGATGCTTCTAACTCATCAGTTAAAAATGGAGTGACATCTTTGGTAAGTGTCCATTTAAAATTAGAGTAAACATAGAAAAACATTCCCAACGTCATCCCGATCAAAGCATATTCAGGTCGGGGAAGAAAAGTTGATAAAGTGGTTATACCAACGCAGACAATGGTATTAATTAAAATATTGCTGCGGAAAATTGGAAAAGCTAAGTAGTAGGTAATTTGCTTCCCCAGATAAAATAAACTCATACCTAAAATCGCGAGTAGCTGAAAGTCTCCCATTGCCAAATCGTTGAGAATGGCGTGTCTAATCAGGCTAGAGAGAATTCCCAACCCTAGGAGAGATAACACATTGGAATAAAGCAAGGAAAAACCATATTGAATATACTTTGCTCTCTCCAAAGTATTGAAGCTGTCGAAATAAATCCACCAAATTGCTCCAATCATCAAAAATCCAGTAAGGGCAGCAACAATACCATACTGATTCCAATCAAACCCACTCAATCCCGATACTAAGCTAATCACCGATTCGCCCAAGATGATAATCGAAATAAGACCCACTCGCTCGACTAAATGACTACGATGTACTGGTAGCAAGTTTCTTCGCGTACTAATGTAAGCCGTCGCCATCGCTTCTAAACCAATGCTACCTAGAAAAATAATTTGCCGAATCGGACTACTAAACAAAATAGAGATAGCTGCAATTGCTACCCCCGCCAAGATTGTCATACCCATAATGCGAGTATAGGACTGAGTTTCCTGGAGATGTTCGTTAGCCGTAAAATACATCCCAGCTAGAACTGCTCTAATTAAAATGTAAAAGCCAATAAAGCCGATAGAATCATCAAACAAGCCGTCTTCTAACAGTGCCGATAAAGTAGTCATCAAAAACATAATCAGCAAGCTAGAAAAGCGATGGAATTTACTTTCCGTATCAAATCGATTGGAATACAGGGTATGAGTTGCCCAAATCCACCAAACAGGAATAAATTCACTGAAAAACAATAATATTTGTTTTCCCTCAATATGCCCATCGTGGACGTGAACTAGGTGATGGGTAATTACACTAATACTGGCAACAAAAACTAGATCGAAGAATAGTTCTAGCCAAGTAGCATGACGATCTTTAACAAAATATTGTAAAGTTGGCATTCTGGACTATATTTGAGACAAGACATCTTAAATTTTGTAATAAAGCTAATGTTAGCGATTCTGCCGTAATCATTTTTGATAAATATAATAAATTTCCCTTATGTCGTCGCGACTCGTTTCCCCAATCCTTAACTCCATAAATTAGCCCTCAGATCTGAATCACGAGGGCTGCTTGAATGAGAAAAAATATTTAATTGAACCGAAATCTTTAAAAAACTAGTCGCTTTCCCACTGATCGTAAGAAATCAAATCTCCGATAGGATCTCTAAGTAAATAGTCGTATCGTTCTAGCTGGCACTCAACTGTTACCCATTCACGGGCAGGAATATATTTGCACAGACTATAGATGGATTGCTGACGGCTGATAACTCCTGTCTCAACCAGTTGGCGTGCTTCATCTCTGAGAATATCGATTGAATAGCTAGTAGAAATGCGTGGTTGGGCTGTAGCAGTCATATCTTATCACCGTATAAATAAAATAACTTTAAAACTAATCTTTCTACAAATATAAACTATTTAGTCAATTGTTGATAACAAAAAAAATACTGATTGCTGTATCTAAATTTACAATACCTTAAAATATTAGAAAATCAAATAATAAGTTAAGAAAACATTAAGCATTCTTTCCGTATATTTTCGAGGTTGAGCGTTGG
>JBCCNG010000060.1:0-12498 GCA_039025955.1 Cyanobacteria bacterium P01_C01_bin.72
ATTTCTTTAGGGACAACATTAGCTTTTGATACGTACTGCGTAGGGTCGGTTATTAATATAATTCTCAGTCTTCTTACAGTTTTATTTTCCATTATGGAACTTAGGTAAATAAATCAGGTAAGTTAAATGACTCAAACAGTTGAATTTGCCCGTGATAATCAGTCTTTCTCTCGGCTACCAAGGAGTCTACAGAATTTAGTTGTTTTGCTGTCTCAGACCAGCTCAATGACATCAAAGCGAGTTGAACAATATCTGAAGCAAGCTCAGATTAGCTCAGAAGATTTGCAAAGCTGGGAAACTTTTGACCATAGCGTCAGAGACAGTTATGGTCGACAACTTGTATATGACGGTGGCTATTTTGAAATCATGGTGATGTCTTGGCTACCTGGAGACGTTAGTGCGATTCATGACCATGGACAGGCTCAATGGGGAGCAGTACAGTGCTTTGGAGCAGGAACACACAGCGTATATCGTCTAGTTGAGAATCAGGTTTTTACTGAAGCAGAAATAGCTTTATTGCCGATGGAGATAATGAAGGTAAATCACAGCTTAATTCATCAAATGAGCAATCATTCCTCAGAGCCTTTTCTGAGCCTCCATGTATATGGCTGCTATGATCATCAAGATTTAATTACAGGAAATGCTCGTATTTTCGATTTGCTCGAAGGTAGGGTGCAGCACACCAACGGGGGGGTTTTCTTTTGCTTGCCAGAATCAGAAATTATTTCCCGAGGTCAAACCCTAGAAGCCGATCGCTTGACGACTCTCAAACATCATCAGCAGATGCGCGATCGCCTGTTAAATATTCTGGATCATTCTGAACCTAATTTGGGGTACTGGGAGTCTAAGCTGGCACTGGTTGAGTCGAAAATTCAGGAGTTATCCACTGCTATTAGCCTAGTAGGGTAGTAGATAGTTTCTCTCCATCCATCAGCAACTTCTTTAAGCCGATGCTAAATAGTCTTCTAACTCGCAGCAATCCGCAGGTAACCCTCATTTTATCCCGGGCGCTTGCCGCTGCGCGTCCCGCAATTCTCGCTTTTTTGATTACTCAGGGAGATCGCTTGGGGGGAGAAAGTAAAGTTCCTGTCTCTTTTTGCAATGTGCTGTTTGTGGGCAATTTATGTTCGGCGATCGCTGTCTGCTTATTTTTTGACTTTAGAACAATCGTGCGGGATTTGCAGAGTTTGGAAAATAAGATCTTATGGGGCTTGTTTGTTAATGGCTGTTTGGCGGCGGTGCTGTCGTCCCTAATTTTCCTGGGTTTAAAAGAGACATCCGTTACCAACGCCGTTTTGATTGGCAGGTTTGGCCCCGTACTTTACGCTGTAATCGGCAGTTTTATTCTCGGCAACAAACTAGGGAAATTAGAACTATTTGGCTTTGCTCTAATCGTAGTGGGGATTGGAGTCATAACTTTAAAAGAAAGTAATTTTCAGCTCAATCAAGGGGATGCTTTGATCTTGCTTTCCACCTTGGCTTATACCTGCACTGCCTTAATTGGCAGAATTGCCCTGTCGGGGAAATGCAGCCTGGAAGTAGTAGTATTTACCCGCAATTTTATTTCTTCGGTTTTCTTTTTCATCATTGCCATGTCTCTGTTTGGCTTTTCTCACTTTATGGACATCTTTTCGGGTCAGCTTTGGATTGTAATGTCTGTTTATGGACTATTTGTGGTCGTTTTAGCGCAGTTGATGTGGTATAGCGCCCTTAAACGTCTCGATTCTAAAACAGTTGGCTCTTTAACTGCTCTTTCTCCTATTTTCAGTATTTTTTATGCTTTCGTGTTAAATGGCGAACTTCCTACTCAGGTACAGCTTAGTGCTTTAGCCGTAATTTTTGTGGGTTTATTAATTTCTAATCTTGGTAAAAAGCGATCGCCTAAGTCAGAGAGTGAATTAGCCAAAATGCCCACCATGGAATCCACCGCCTCTGGTTCTTAATTAAATTACATAACTATATTTCATGCCCCAAAATTTCCTGATTATTTGTAATCCTCAACCCTATCGCGATCGCTTTGGTGATGTGCCAACTTTTTATCGTCACCTCGCCCAAGATAAACGGATTAATTTATTTCACTGCAATACGGCACAGGTTTTAAGTAAAACTAGCAACGTGGCAACTGTTTGGGCAACGGCAATTAAAGACAATCTGACCTATGAAGACTTTCTTAATCTCAACAACTTACCAACTCGCCCTATTGCTCTAGAAAAGTTTTCTCTAGCTTTTTGTCGCTCCCTGAAACCTTTTCCCCGTGGCTATTTAGAACGCTTGAGTGATTGGGAACAACAGCTTTTATTTGTTAATAGTCCCAGCCATAAACAAGAGCAAATTGAAGCGGATTTCTTACTCAAAGTGGCTTCAGCCTGGATTCCCGACACAATTGTCACTAGAGACTATGACATAGCCTATAGCTTCTGGTTAAAGCATCAGACCGTAATCGCCAAACATACTAATAGCTGCGGCGGTAGAGGAGTATATAAAATCTGGTACGAAGATAGTCAGTTTCAGGTCGATAATTTTAATCTGGGTCAACGTTCTTTTGGCTGCTTTGCCGAAGTCCTCGACTACCTGAACGATACTACTGATGCCCCACTGCAATTTGTCCGTTATCTTCGGCAGGTAAATCAGGGGGATAAACGCATAGTTGTAGTTGATGGCGAAATTTATGGGGCTTATCTCCGCCGTTCTAAAAGTGGACATTGGGTAAATAATGTTAGCGGCGATGGAGAATGTCTTTTGGCAGAAATAACTGCTCCCGAACGAGAGGCGATCGCCAGTACTGTTGTTGCTTATCAGTCCAGGGGTCTACACACTTTGGGTTATGATTTCCTGCTGGATGATGATGGTGTGTGGCGTATTAGTGAGATCAACGCAGGTAATATTGGTGGTTTTGCCAGGTTGGAACAGCTAACTCAAACCCCAGTTATGGCACGTTTTGTTGACTGGTTAATTGGTTTTGCCGAACAAAATAAGGTTGCAGGTTCGACTAGTATTTCTCAGGAAGATGTAATTGATTATTCGTTGTTTTAAGAGGTTTGCCGATTTTTTTTCAGGCAGAATTTATACAAATTTAACTTATCTCATTTTCATCAGAAATGAAAAAAATTGGCGATCTGGGAGAAAAGCTAGTTGGACGTTGGCTAGAGTTACACAATTATCAAATTCTTGCCCGTAACTGGCGCTGTCGCTGGGGTGAAATTGATCTAATTGCTCAAGAGCAAACATCAAAGGCGATCGCTTTTGTTGAGGTGAAAACTCGCAGTTTTCGCAATTGGGATGCCGATGGTATGTTAGCAGTCAATTATACTAAGCAGCAGAAGTTGATTCAGACCGCATCTTTCTTTCTTGCCCAGCATCCTCTATTTGCTGAACTACCCTGCACCTTTGATATCGCTTTGGTAAGCTATCAGCTTTTGAACTTAACTACGGCGACTTTAAACAGGAGCACTATTGCTGATTTTGGGCAAATTAGCGATCTCGAAATTGGTGATCCAGTTGTGATTGAGAATTATCAATTGAAAGTTAAGGACTATTTGCCAGCCTCTTTTGACTAACTTAATTACTTTTCCTTAATTACTTTTTACCTTGGCACAACTTAGGAGATATTTCTTCTCTGTTAGAAAATATAAGGGCGATCGCCAGTGGCTAGTGTTTATACCTAATTATACGGTTAGTAATAATCAGTATATTTTCCTGTAGATACGATTCCTACTGCGTAATTTTTTTGCCGTAAAAACACGCTATTGTTAGCTTAATAATCTTGTATTATCCCTGATAATCTTAGCTGATTGAGGTAAATTTAAGTTTACTTTTATATTTACTCTTGTCTAGAAAGTAAAGCGATCGTCAGGCATCTAGATTATCCTTGGCAACTCCAGAACCAATATTAAACTCAAACATAAAACCTCTGGAAGATAGAGCATAAATGATGAACCAATAGCTGATTAAACCAGAAAAACCAATTAAATGTATTTTCTAATACTTTTTTACTAATAACTGAAAATAAAATCCAACTTTAATTGATCATATCTATTAATAGACAACATTGTCTGACTTGGCAGTACAACAAATTGCGACAAGGTATTCAATATTTTTCTTTCAAGCAATCAAAATTCAGTAATCATACGGATGAGTAAAATTTCGTAAGTGAATACAATGTGAGTGTTGAAGCTTAGTAGTTTTACTATCAAGTTAAAACTTAGAGAATTCTGATTTGCTGACTTTAATCTAGACTGGGGAAAATCACTTTAAGGTAAAAACGATAAATCAGTTATGCTATTCTCTGCTGTTAGGCTGTAAGAATATTATTCAAACTTCAATTTAAAACTAGATACAGCCCCAAATCCTTCCCCAGATTGATTAGTCGCATTTGCTAGAGTTTTCCGGTTTATCCTTCCCAGCACTCATATCAAAAAGCTGAGTTAATCATGAAAAAAATCACGTATCAAGCCGCCTTAAAAGATCTGATTTTGCTTGTGCCGACAGAGAGCTACAGCAATCCCGAATTGGCTCAGAGCCTAATGGAATCTGGTGTCCAAGAGCCAATTATATTTTCTACTGATGGTAAAAAGAGCCGTTTTGGCATGAAGCAGCTTAATGTCAAAGATGGTAAGAAACGATTGAATCTAGCCGCAGCTAACCCCGAAATTGCTCAACTGATGGCTCAGGTGGTTTTGGTGGAAGACTCTTTGATTGAGTTTGCTACTGTATCCTCTTCTGCTGTGGCGACAAAGACCAGCGATGCTGTATTAGAACAAAAGACTTACAGCTGGAAAAACGAGAAGCGCAATATTTCCGAACGCTGCACAGCCAAGGAATTGGGCAGTAAGTACGGCATCAGATTACAGTACCTCAATACAGTGATTCAGGGGAAAGTAAAATGTAGTCGCGGCTGGAGTTTAGTCAAGTCTGAGGCTGCATCTTAAGCTTAGCAGACAAGTTCTTTGTGTCTTCGTCTACATGCGGCTAAAGCCTTTGTGCCTTCACTTTAATTCTTTTTGCCCAGAGGTTCAAGAGAATAAATACAAAATAAAATAAGCATCAAGCAGCGTAGCTAGGTTTGTGGTTGACAAAATCACCAGGGCGACGCTGTTTTTTGTCGCGCAGCTTGGCGAACAACTCCCCGAAATCTTAAGATTAAAAAATACTTGGTCAATATTTCCTGAGAAACGTTAACATAAGTTAACAACGTTTAAAAGTCATACAGATTTTAGTATCGCTTTTTCTTTACATATCTTAAAATGTAGTAAGTACGGATAAGACTAAGACACAAGATATCTAGTGCGGTTATCTCCACCATTTTTGGAGTTCGGCAAGATAGCAATAGTTAAAATAAACATAATAAAGTTTTAATCTTCAGCTAAGGGAGGCTGTCTGAGTGAGCAAAGATAATAATAAGAAATGGCGCAATGCAGGCTTATATGTCCTACTTGCCATAGTGGTAGTTGCTTTAGGTACTGCCTTTTTAGATAAGCAACCTCAAACTAGTCAGAGTTGGCCCTACAGCAGGCTAATCGACGAAGTAGAAAACAACCAGGTAGCAACTGTAAAAATAAGCGCTGACCGCACCAAGGCGCAGGTAGTGCCAAACAGCACAGACGGTACGCCAATTATGGTTAATCTACCGAATGATCCTCAGCTAATCGATATCCTGAGTGATAACGGAGTTGATATTGCCGTTCTACCTCAAAGCGATGAAGGCTGGCTGTTTAGAGCTCTGAGCAGTCTGTTGTTCCCCATTCTCTTATTAGTAGGGTTATTCTTCCTCTTGAGAAGAGCGCAAAGTGGTCCTGGTTCTCAGGCAATGAATTTTGGTAAGTCCAAAGCCAGAGTGCAGATGGAGCCCAAAACCCAAGTAACCTTTGGTGACGTCGCTGGTATCGAGCAAGCCAAGCTAGAGTTAACTGAGGTAGTAGACTTTCTGAAAAATGCCGATCGCTTTACTGCTATTGGGGCAAAAATTCCTAAAGGCGTATTGCTAGTTGGCCCTCCTGGTACAGGTAAAACTTTGTTGGCAAAAGCTGTAGCTGGTGAAGCTGGAGTACCTTTCTTTAGTATCTCTGGTTCTGAGTTTGTCGAAATGTTTGTTGGTGTGGGTGCGTCCCGTGTACGTGACCTGTTTGAACAGGCAAAAGCTAACGCTCCTTGTATCGTCTTTATCGATGAGATTGATGCGGTAGGTCGTCAACGTGGTGCTGGTCTTGGTGGCGGTAACGATGAGCGGGAGCAAACTCTTAACCAACTGCTAACAGAAATGGATGGTTTTGAGGGCAACACAGGTATCATTATCATCGCGGCAACTAACCGTCCCGATGTCCTCGATTCAGCCTTAATGCGTCCTGGTCGTTTCGACCGTCAGGTAGTTGTAGACCGTCCTGACTACTCTGGTCGTCAAGAAATTCTTAACGTTCACGCTCGCGGTAAAACCTTGGCAAAAGACGTTGACCTCAACAAAATTGCCCGTCGTACCCCTGGCTTTACTGGTGCTGACCTAGCCAATCTACTGAACGAAGCGGCAATTCTAGCGGCTCGTCGTAGCCTGACAGAAATCTCTATGGATGAGGTCAATGATGCGATTGATCGCGTTATGGCTGGTCCTGAGAAGAAAAACCGTGTCATGAGCGAAAAACGCAAAGAGCTGGTGGCATATCATGAAGCTGGTCACGCCCTAGTAGGTGCATTAATGCCCGACTACGACCCCGTACAGAAAATCAGCATCATCCCTCGTGGACGTGCTGGTGGTCTAACTTGGTTCACTCCTAGCGAAGACCGTATGGAATCAGGCTTATATTCTCGTTCTTATCTGCAAAACCAAATGGCGGTTGCTTTGGGCGGTCGTCTAGCCGAAGAGATCATCTACGGTGAAGAAGAAGTAACTACTGGTGCTTCCAACGATTTACAGCAGGTAACCAGAGTTGCACGTCAAATGGTTACTCGCTTTGGAATGAGCGATCGCCTGGGTCCTGTTGCCCTGGGTCGTCAGAATGGTAACGTCTTTATGGGTCGTGATATAGCTTCTGACCGTGATTTCTCCAACGAAACCGCAGCGGCGATCGACGAAGAAGTACGCAACTATGTAGATCAGGCTTACAGCCGCGCTAAAAGAGTGTTGACCGAAAATCGTCACGTTCTAGACAAGCTAGCTGACATGCTAATTGAGAAAGAAACAGTGGAAGCAGACGAACTACAAGATGTTCTTGCTAGCAACGACGTGAAGATGGCATCCTTAGCTTAGTCTTTACAGCGGTTCGGTTTATCACTAGCCACACATTTCATACATTTATTTTCTAATACCAGCAGTACTCTTAAATTGGGTGCTGCTTTTTCTTGTAAAACTAAAGCACGCTTGACATGTTTGGAACGAAGATACAGATATCATTTAAACTCTTGACGTCTGGCGATCGCCAATATTATCCTGAAATATTGCGCCACGACATATTAAATCCTCTTTTTGCTCTGATGTTATCTTAGGGACTGGCTAATAAATAGAGTCCCAGTTATTCCAATATTGAAGAAAGTGCCGCCAAAAAAAGCAAAATTGCCAATAGCTTGAGGGGCTACTGACAATTCAGATTCAGACTTATTATTTCGCAAAATTGGTTTCAATCAGATTGTGACAACTATGCCTTTTTATAGGGCATAAATTACTAATACTGGGGGTTTCCTTCCTGACAATACTCACGTTCCCAACATCTACGAAATAAAGTAATTTGATACAAATACCAAAAATGTCTGACATTCCAAACGGAATATTGATGACCTAGCTGTTGGTTAAAATACTGCCAAATCAAATGAGTATTTAGCTTTAATTTTCTGCTCATTTGCCAAAATCCTTAAGTAATAATTTAAAGTTATTTTTAAGCTGTTAGTCAAGTGAATCAATTCAACTATGTCTAACCTACTTGTGTACTTGCCTTCTATTATTAATTTTGCCCAATTAGAGCTGATTCCCCATGCTCGGAAATGCCTAAAATCAACTCGGGGATCGCTTAAGGTTCAGTGTTTATACTACTTGTCAAATCAGCAATATTTTGTATATTTAAGCTATGCTTCGAGTAATATCGAGGGTAATACGACCGCTAAAATCAGGAATCGGGGCGGCTGGTTTAGATAGCTTTACTCGAACCTGATTTACCTTTTCTAGCTGCAATAACTTTTCGGCGATCGCATTAATTAGCTTTTCTACCAGAGCAAACTTTGCCGTTGTGATTTGTTCTTTGACGATGGTGATCGCCTCTCGATAATCGAGTGTATCGTCGATATTATCACTTTGACCCGCAGTATCTAAATCCACCCACAAAGTCAGATCAACCTCAAACCATTGTCCTAATACCCTTTCTTCTGGTAAATAGCCGACATAACCATAGGCGCGAATACCGCTAACTTGAATTGAATCCATATTTTGATTACTGATTACTGATTATGGTCTAAGTTTGTTTCGGGGGACTAAAGATTAGGAATAATTCTAAATATCCAGAATATCTGGCGATTATGTCGAGATTAACTATTACTTAACTCAATCTGGTGTGATCGATGTTAGATTTTAGCTTCCAATAGTCTATATCTTTGCAGGGAGGAGAAATGTCAATGTCAGTTAAGCAGATACCAGATGGCTATCATTCTGTTACACCGTATTTGATTGTACCTGACGCAGAAGAAGCGATCGCATTTTACATCAAAGCTTTTGATGCGGCGGAAAATGTCCGTTTGATGATGCCCGATGGCAAAATTGGACATGCAGAGATCAAAATTGGCAACTCGATAATTATGATCGCCAGCGCTAATCCCGAATTTGGATTTAAAGCACCAGAAGATTTGGGCGGTTCGTCGATCAGTATTTTTCTCTACGTGGTTGATGTAGATAGTTTTACAGCCAAAGCTTTAGCCGCAGGGGCAATAGAACAACAAGCGCCGCAAAATATGTTTTGGGGTGATCGTTTGGCGAAAATCGAAGATCCATTTGGCTATAGCTGGACAATTGCCACTCATATAGAAGATGTGACTTTAGAAGAATGTCAAGCACGTTTATATGCTGAATATGCCTAGTAAAAAACAGCAATTGCTATAAATCACGATGAGTAAAAGGTTTGGCATTCTCTCCTGTATAGGTAGCTGCAACATGACCATTTCCTGTCACTTTATATTTATAGGTAACTAAACCTTCTAAACCAACGGGACCACGGGGGGGCATTTGCTGGGTACTAATGCCCACTTCTGCCCCAAAACCATAACGAAAACCATCGGCAAAGCGAGTTGAGCAGTTGTGATAAACTCCCGCCGCATCTACTTCATTTTGAAATTGCTCGGCGATCGCCTGATCTTCGGTGATAATTGCATCAGTATGTTTTGAGCCATATTTATTAATATGGGCGATCGCGCTTTCTACAGAATCGACTATTTTAATTGCCAAGATTAAATCGCTATATTCGGTATGCCAGTCATGTTCTTGTGCTGCTTTGGCTTGAATAATATTTCTGGTTTCTTGATCTCCTCGTAGTGCAACTCCTTGAGCGGTCAGGGCTGAAGCAATCTGAGGTAAAAACTCCGTTGCGATATCTCGATGCACCAAAAGAGTTTCGATCGCGTTACAGGCGGCAGGATATTGAGTTTTCGCATCGACGGTAATGGCGATCGCTTTAGTAAGATCTGCCCCTTCGTCTAGATAAAGATGGCAAATACCATCTGCATGACCTAAGACGGGAATGCGAGTATTATCTTGCACATAGCGGACAAAAGAATTAGATCCCCTGGGGATAATTAAATCTACGTAGCGATCGAGTGCCAATAGCTCCTTGATTTCTTCTCTAGTAGTCAATAGCTGTACCGCAGCAGGATCAACTTTGGTAGACTCTAGTGCTTGAGTAATAATTTTGGTTAGCACTCGACAGGAGTTAATTGCTTCTCTGCCACCTTTGAGAATTACGCCGTTGCCTGATTTGAGCGCCAGACTGGTAATCTGAATTAGGGCTTCGGGACGAGCTTCAAAAATAATACCCAGCACTCCCAAAGGACAGGTTACTCGTTTGAGAATTAGTCCTTGATCTAATTCGCGCTGAATCTGACTTACGCCAATGGGGTCTGGCAGTTGAGCCACATCTTTTACCCCAGAGATCGCACTTTGTAATTTAGAGTCCCCTAGCTTTAAACGAGAGTACAGGGCTGGTGCAATATTATCTGCTTCTGCTGCTTCCAGATCTGCTTGGTTAGCAGCTATTATTTCTGGCATTGCTGACTGTAGCGCTCGTGCCACAGTTTGTAGGGCTGAATTACGCTCATCTGCCGACAGTACCGCTAATTTTAGTGCTGCGGCGCGGGTTTGCTGGGCGAGTTCAGTAAGAGGAAGAGATTCTGTATGAGAGGCAATCATTTATGACTCTGGTTTAAATTTTTGCTAGTGAAGTATCAATAATTCTATAATTGCAAATTTTGGCGTTATGGCTGACAGCTAAGAGATACGAGCAGATACATTTTGTGCTTCATGCTTCAAATCAGCAATGACCTTTATTGTTCATCTGGTTCTACCCAACGACCGTCTGATTTGATCAAATTAATCAACTCTTTTACCCCTTGTTCTTCGGGAACTCGCTTAATTTCCTCTCGCCCACGATAGAGGGAGATATATCCCGGTCCTTTACCGACGTAGCCATAATCAGCATCAGCCATTTCTCCTGGCCCATTAACAATACAGCCCATGACCGCGATATCTAACCCAGTTAGATGTCTGGTTGCATCGCGAACTTTATGCAGCACTTCTTCGAGGTTAAATAGCGTTCGTCCACAGGAAGGACAGGCGACGTATTCCACCATTGTTTTACGGAGTCCCAATGCTTGCAGAATACTATAGCAAACTGGGATTTCCTTTTCGGGAGATTCTGTCAAGGAGACACGAATAGTATCGCCAATGCCCTGTGCCAGAAGAGTGCCAATGCCCGCAGTAGATTTGATTCTGCCATATTCACCGTCTCCTGCTTCGGTAACTCCTAAATGTAGAGGATATTCCATGCCCAGCTCATTCATGCGCTGTACCATCAGCTTATATGCCGCCAGCATTACAGGGACACGGGAAGCCTTAAGAGATAAAATAATGTTGTAAAAATCAAGGGACTCGCAAATTTTAATAAATTCCAGTGCCGACTCCACCATTCCTTCAGGAGTATCGCCGTAAGTAAAGAGCATTCTTTCAGACAAAGAACCATGATTTACGCCAATTCGCATCGCTTTCCCTTGGTCACGCAGCGAAATTACCAGCGGTTCTAAGGTTTTACGGATTTTGTTGCCGATTTCCGCAAATTCTTTGGAAGTGTATTCAGTGCGATCGTTTTTTGGTTTTTCAAACACATACAAACCAGGATTAATCCGCACCTTATCAACATGCTTTGCTACTTCCAGAGCAATCTTCATACCGTTGTGATGAACATCGGCAACCAAGGGAACTGGTTGATAAGTTTGAGCCAATTTTTGCTTGATTTTGGCGAGGGCTTTAGCATGACCTAAGCTAGGAACGGTAACGCGCACGATTTCGCAGCCAATCTCATGTAAACGCCGAATAGCTGCCACTGAACCATCAACATCTAAAGTATCTTCGTTGATCATTGACTGCACCACTACTGGATTTCCGCCACCAATAGTGATATCTCCAACTTTCACTGCCCGCGTTTTGCGTCTATGGATAGTAGTATCAAAAGCTGGGGGATTGACAGATTGGGGATTATCCAGAGTTTGCATAGTTAGGTTGAATATTACGCTGAAATTGTGCTGAAAATTTTATTTAATTCAGCTTCTATTGTAAGGCTTGGGGGTTATGACTTGTTTAATTACCAGCCTAATCTTAGGGTATTCAATGAAATATGAGCTTACCAGCTCTCTGATTTTAGGTAATCAAATAGCAACATTGATCAACTTACCAGAGCCAAAATTATTGATAGATTCATTAATGTATCGTATTTTTTCTGCCCTACTCGTTAGAGAGTCGGTGGGAGTTTTTGACTCATAGGTAGCTCGGATAAACCTATTGCGATTAAGGGCTAACGGTCTTAACTAGTTAATTTTGTTGAGGCTGAGGGAGAAAAAAGAGCATGCTCAAATGTAAGTTGCCATAATCTGGTGCTGGAGATGAAACCTGAATTATGTGGAATAATTTTCGAAATTATTGGTTTAGGTAACAGTGACAATCTGGCTTTTCAATTGTAGATTGAGCAATAGAGTTTAAGACTGTTCCTGATAATAATCCCCCTCCAAAAGTTCCTGAAATAGTGATAAAAGACACACCAGAATCCATCAAGAGACGTTTAGCAGCAGGAGCATGGCTAAAGCCAATGGGCATTCCAATAACTAAGGCAGGTTTTAATTGTCTATTTTTTACTGCTTGACAGATACTTACTAAAACAGATGGTGCATATCCGACGAGCATGATACATCCTGGTTCTAGATGGTGTAATTTTTCTCGCCAAAAACTACCATGCCAAAATTCCTGCTCTGCCTCGGCAGCACTGATAA
>JBCCNG010000061.1:0-12474 GCA_039025955.1 Cyanobacteria bacterium P01_C01_bin.72
CGCGGTGTATGGGAGAGCTTCTGTCAGTGGATCACTAGCACTAACAACCGTATTTATGTCGGTTGGTTCGGTGTCTTGATGATTCCTACTCTTCTTGCAGCCACAACTTGTTTCCTAATCGCTTTCGTAGCAGCACCTCCCGTTGATATCGACGGTATCCGCGAGCCTGTAGCAGGTTCTTTAATCTACGGAAACAACATCGTTTCCGGTGCAGTAGTACCTAGCTCCAACGCTATCGGTCTACACTTCTACCCCATCTGGGAAGCAGCTTCTCTAGATGAGTGGTTATACAACGGTGGTCCTTACCAGTTGGTAATCTTCCACTTCTTGATCGGTGTATTCTCTTACCTCGGTCGTCAGTGGGAACTATCTTTCCGTCTTGGAATGCGTCCTTGGATCTGTGTTGCATACTCTGCACCAGTATCCGCAGCAACAGCTGTATTCTTGATCTACCCTCTAGGTCAAGGTTCCTTCTCCGATGGAATGCCTCTAGGTATCTCTGGAACATTCAACTTCATGTTGGTATTCCAAGCAGAGCACAACATCTTGATGCACCCCTTCCACATGTTGGGAGTAGCAGGTGTATTCGGTGGATCTCTGTTTAGTGCAATGCACGGTTCATTGGTAACATCTTCATTAGTTCGTGAAACAACTGAATCCGAGTCACAAAACTACGGTTACAAGTTCGGACAAGAAGAAGAGACTTACAACATCGTAGCAGCACACGGCTACTTCGGTCGTTTGATCTTCCAATATGCATCCTTCAACAACAGCAGAAGCTTACACTTCTTCTTAGGAGCATGGCCAGTAATCGGTATCTGGTTCACAGCAATGGGTATCTCCACCATGGCGTTCAACCTAAACGGATTCAACTTCAACCAATCCGTAATGGATAGCCAAGGAAGAGTAGTAAACACTTGGGCAGACATTCTAAACCGAGCAAACCTTGGTTTTGAAGTAATGCACGAGCGTAATGCACACAACTTCCCTCTAGATTTGGCAAGTGGCGAGCAAGCTCCAGTAGCTTTAACAGCACCTTCCATCAACGGCTAGAGACTAAGTTATTGCTTACAGCCTTGTAGAGATTGAATAGAAAATGCTCCTCAGAGATGAGGGGCATTTTTTTTTGCCTGTTTTATTCATAAGAAGCAAAGACAAAGACAAAGAACTAGAAACTAATAGTTACTCGATACTTGATTTACCCGCTTAATTAAGTTGTCTAAGGTAGAAATATCGTCTAACTCCGATTGGGATATGGCAATTTCCAGTTGCTGATCTGATTTTAAAATTACTGGATAGTCAAACTTTTGCTGATATTCCTGTTCAAATTCATCTCGATGTAAGAATTGCATTTCAACACTGGACTCTCTTTGAAACTGCCTCCACTGCTTATGCTCTCCAATGATGCCAAAAGTTAGGCTACAAAGATTACACTGGTAAGTATCAGGATCAAGGGCTTTATGTCCTATATCCAATAAAGTATTAATAAATCCGCTATCAGCGTTATAAACAAAGATTAGTTTCATCTGAGTTACTTGAATCGCCATATTCCATAACAAAACTTACTCTATCAAATTCAGCTAGACGTTAAATTTATCTGAGAATAAGTCTCAAAATTTGAACATGATATTAAATTACATTAAATTTGAAGCAAGTGAGCGTGTGAGAGACTGTGAAGCCAGATATCAGTAGGTACAATAAAAGTAATTGCCTGAGATACAGTCAATTTAGCTACAGTTAGTAGCAACTACAGTAGTTAACGACGATCTCTAGTCAGCTTTGTTTAGGAATTTATCTTCTGGAATTATGAATGAAATCGAAGAGCTAAAAGAAGAACTTAAACAGGCGCAGCTTGCTTATCAGATGGCAGCCCAGATGAGCCAATTCAAAGCAGGTTTTCTAGCTAGGACTTCCCATGAATTGCGATCGCCTCTCAGCAGCATGATTGGATTGCACCAGTTGATTTTGTCTGATTTGTGCGAAAGCCCCGAAGAACAAAAAGAATTTATTAATCAGGCATATCATTCAGCTCTCAAGTTGATGAAGTTAATTGATGAAATTGTGGCTGTTTCTAAAACAGAATATGGTACCAATAGTCTGAATCTTGAATCATTAAGTCTAGACGAAATATTTAGCGAAATAGACCGACTAACCCACCTACAAGCCGCTAACCGTAACTTAAGACTAGAAATTGTCGCTCCTGAACCCAATGTTTCTGTATCTGCCGATCGCTCTCGTCTAATTCAGCTAATTTTTAACCTGATTGATAGCGGCATTGCCCTGATGAAAACAGGCACAATTAAACTATCGATGACGGAAGTAAAAACTGACAGCGTGAAGCTGGAAATTGATTTAGAATGTCCTACTATTTTGTGGCAAGATGCTGCTCCTGAACCAAATTTTTCAGCTCATAATTTAGCAGAAACTCGCGAACTTTTACAAGGAATTGGCTTGTCAGCTAATATGAAAATGCTAATGTCAAAAACTTTGCTAGAAACTATGGGCGGCAGTCTAGAATTACGTGATGTATACTATTCAGAGGAACAACCCTCTCTTTCTAAAATAATCTTGACCTGTAAAAAAGCAGTCTGTTCTTAGCTACATAAGCAGACTGTTGGAACAATATCTTGATTTGTTTAAGTAGAGAAAGTTTATTAATATTTAGCTCTATTTTAAATATAGGCAAAATCAACTTACAAATACACAGCAAGTATGCCGCAAAAGCCAGAATATAATACTTCTCTCTGGATTCAAGGAACTTCTCGTACAGGCAAAACCTCTCGACTAGTGGCAGAGTTTTTTACATGGGTACGCCAACAGCTACTGAAGCCCAAAATTAAAACTCTACCGCAAAATCTGACCTCGGCAATCCTTGTTTTTGCTGGTAATAATCAAAATCGTCGTCAATTGAGCGATCGCCTGGTATTAGCAGTAGAGGGGACTTATCCTGTGGTTTGTAAAACTCCTGTGGGATTTATCACCGATGAGGTGATGCTCTTTTTTCCGCTGATTTTTGAAGAGTTGAACCTCAAAGCCCAGTTTCCTTTGAGGCTACGCCCCGAAACTGAACAGGAATTGGCAACCTGGCTTTGGCGAAATGAACCAGACTGGCAAGATTTGTGTGAATCTGATAACGAATATCGTTTAGTACGTCAAACCCTTGATTTGATGCAGCTTGGGGGAGCTAGTGGCGTGCCGACCGAAGATATTTCGGTGATCTTGCACCAGGGAATGTCAAATCTCGACAGCGGAGATAACCAGAGCCAAGTTTATCAACGTATGGGAGAACTTTTGCTTTCCTGGCGTGGCTGGTGTTTAGAGCGAGGCTTACTGACCTATGGTTTGATTTACGAATTATACTGGCGTTTTTTACTGCCTAATCCCCAATATCGAAACCATTTGAGCAGTCGTTATCAGGCAGTATTTGCTGATGATGTAGATGACTATCCAGCGATCGCCCGTGACCTATTTGCCGTAATGCTCGAACAAGGAACAACTGGTATTTTCACCTATAATCCCCATGGAAAAATTCGCCTGGGCTTAAATGCCGATCCCAACTATTTATCAGGTTTAGCGTCTTATTGCCAGCAAGAGCAGCTTAAGCCAAAGGTTTACAACTTGGCAGAAGAATTTGCTGATACCGCAGTCGATCTAGTTACGAAAACTGCCTACTTAGTCGCTGCACCCAATACCATTCAATCCTTGCAAACTATTTCTCGTGCCGAGCTTTTGCGTCAAACAGCAGAGATTATAATTCAGGGGGTGCAACAGCAAAATATTAAACCCTCAGAAATTGCCATAATTGCACCTGGTTTAGATGAAATTGCCCGCTATAGCTTAATTGAAATTTTGGCGGCAAAAAACATTGCGGTAACGCCCCTTAATGAACAGCGTCCCCTCATCAGCTCGCCTTTAGTGAGAAGTCTGCTAACTTTACTCTGTCTGGTTTATAGTGATTTAGGTCGTTTGATCGAGCGCAATTCCGTTGCAGAAATGTTGACTATCTTGAGTCAGATGCAGATCGATCCAGTTCGAGCAGGTTTAATTGCCGACTATTGTTATCAAATAGATCCCCAACATCCCTACTTAGCACCCGCTGCTACCTTTAATCGTTGGGATCGTTTAGGACATAAAGCGACTGCTGCCTATGAAGAAATTATTAGCTGGATTAAACTTAACCAAGTTAGACAACAACAGCAAAGTTTTTTGACTCCGACTATTTTACTCTCCGAAGCCATCGGACATTTTTTAACAAGTAATTCTTTAGCTAGCAATTCTTTAACTAGCGATCGTCTGGCAATATTACGAGAACTAATGGAAACAGCCCAGCATTTCTGGGAGGTAGACCGCAGATTGCGCCAAAGTGAACCCAGTTTTCAAACTCAGACTGTCACTATCGCCCAGTTTATCCAGCTACTACGTCGAGGTACAATTAGCGCTAATCCTCGCCCCTTAAGGCAATTCTCGCCCCAGAAAGAAGCTATTACCTTGGCCACAGTGTTTCAATATCGCTCCTGGCGCTCTTCCCACCGCTGGCAATTTTGGCTTGATGCTAGCTCTCCCCTTTGGTCGCAGGGTGGTGCCGCGACTCTCTTCGCAGCCCCTTTGTTTCTAAAACAGTGGACAGGTAAAGCCTGGATGCCCGAAGAAGAATACACCATGGATCAAGAGCGTTTAGAGCGGATTATTCGAGACGTAATGGCACGGGCGACAGAAAAGATATTTCTTTGCCATAGTGATTTAGGAGTTAACGGTACAGAACAAACGGGAGCATTATTACCCCTGGTTCATGCTACTACTCAGGTTGCAGAGCTATTCCATTCTAAAACCTAAATAGGTAGGCGTAATTATTTACTTAGGAATAAAAATTAAATAATATCAAATTCAACGTAAAGCGCAGAAAAGAAAGGCAACAGGAGAACACCCTCAACGGAATCAACAGTTTGAGAATATCGAACGGCTTAAAAAGTCCTACCTCGAATCATCCAACCCTTTTTGGAGCATGGATACTAAAAAAAGAACTGATTGAACAATTGTATCGGGAAGGTAAAATATATACTCAAGAAGAAATACAGGTATTTGACCATGATTGGAGGTCTTTAGCAATAGCAATAGCGATTCCACACGGGTTATACGATCTCAAACTCAATCTCGGTTATGTTCAAATTGGGACGAGTCATGATACAAGTCAATTTGCTTGTGATTCGATTCGCTATTGGTGGCAAAATTATGGAATAGTCCACTACCCAGATGCTAATTCGATTCTGCTGCTGCGTGATGGGGGTGGCAGTAATAGTTCCAGAGCATATTTATTCAAACAAGATTTACAAGCATTAGTTGATGAGTTGGGCATTGAGATTCGGATTGCTCATTATCTTCCTTATACTTCCAAATACAATCAGATTGAACATCGCCTGTTTCATCATTCAACTCGTGTTTGTCAGGGGGTTATTTTTGATTCGATAGAAATGGTCAAAGATTTAATGGCTAAAGCGACTACCTGTACTGGGTTAAAAGTATGGACGACTATTCTAGATCGAATCTACATGACTGGTCGTAAAGTAGCTTCCCATTTTAAGCAAACAATGAAAATCATTTTTGATGATTATTTATCACGATGGAATTACACTGCTCAACCGCAAATTTCATAATTCTGGAGTTTATTTAATTTTCTTTCCTTAACTAAGGATTAATAGCAACCAAGGCGGATTACTGTTAACCCACCTTGGCTCTATGTTTTATTTAAATAAGGGACAAAATACCTGATGGCGTTCATTTGGCTAGCATTTCTGCCGATAGCCTTTTAAAGAGGAGGCGTTCACCTTCCACATCGACGAAGATCGTATCATTGGGCTGATATTCGCCTCTAAGAATTGATTTGGCGATCGCCGTTTCTAAATAGCGAGAGATAGCGCGTTTTAGAGGTCTAGCACCGTATACGGGGTCGTAACCCAACTCAGCTAAGTAATCTAAACCAGCATCAGATATTTTAAGAGCTAGTTTTTGTGCGCCCAGGCGTTTTTCTAGACCCTTAATTTGAATCTGGACGATACTACGCAATTGCTCTTTAACTAAAGCGTGGAAGATAATGATCTCATCGATGCGGTTGAGAAATTCAGGGCGGAAACTATCCCGCATAGCTGCCATCACTCGCGATCGCATTTCTTCGTATTGGCTATCGTCTCCCGATACGTCGAGAATATACTGTGAACCAATATTGCTGGTCATGATGATGATCGTATTGGTAAAGTCTACGGTACGACCTTGAGAATCAGTTAGCCTACCGTCATCTAAGACCTGTAGCATCAGGTTAAAGACATCAGGGTGCGCTTTTTCAATCTCATCAAAGAGAATTACGGAATAGGGGCGACGGCGTATCGCTTCGGTTAACTGTCCTCCTTCGTCATAGCCCACGTATCCTGGAGGCGCACCTACCAAACGGGATACAGAATGTTTCTCCATATATTCCGACATGTCGATGCGAATAATCGCCTCTTCCGTATCAAACAGACTTTGTGCCAGGGCTTTTGCCAGTTCCGTTTTACCTACACCAGTAGGACCAAGGAAAATAAAGCTAGCGGTGGGACGATTGGGATCGGCTAATCCTGCTCGCGATCGCTGAATTGAGTCTGCTACGGCAGTTACCGCTTCTGACTGTCCAATTACCCGTTGGTGCAGTTCCGTTTCTAGGTGGAGTAACTTCGATTTTTCCGACTCTATGAGCTTTTTGAGGGGAATTCCTGTCCATTTAGCAATAATTTCCGCAATATCCGACTCTAAAACCTCTTCCCGCAGCAAAGACTTCCCTGTGGTTTGCCGTTCAGCTAGTTTCTGCTCGATTTCCACCACTTCTTGCTGTAGCTGAGTTAACTTGCCATAACGTAGCTCTGCTGCCCGATTTAGGTCGTAATCACGCTCTGCCTGCTCTATTTCTAGATTAATAGAGTTAATTTCTTCTTTAAGCTCGCGAATATTGTCAATTACTTCTTTTTCTGACTGCCATTGAGCATTGATCTCTGACTGCTCTTCTTTTAAGTCAGCCAGTTCTTTTTCTAACTTAGCCAGTCTTTCTTGGGCAAGAGCATCCCCATCTTTGGCAATAGACAGCCGCTCCATTTCCAACTGCAAGATCTTGCGGTCTACTTCGTCTAACTCTTCAGGCTTAGAAGTAATTTCCATTTTCAATTTTGCCGCAGCTTCGTCCACAAGGTCGATCGCCTTATCTGGTAGAAAGCGATCGCTAATATAGCGGTTAGATAAGGTAGCCGCAGCAACCAAAGCCGTATCGGTAATAGATACCCCGTGATGTCCTTCATAACGCTCTTTAAGTCCCCGCAGAATGGAAATAGTATCGACAACATTAGGTTCGTCTACCAAAACAGACTGAAAACGCCGTTCTAATGCCGCGTCTTTCTCAATATACTTACGGTACTCATCTAGAGTTGTCGCCCCAATACAGCGGAGTTCTCCCCGTGCCAGCATCGGCTTGAGCAAGTTACCAGCATCCATTGAACCCTGCGCCGCCCCTGCACCAACTACAGTGTGAATTTCATCAACAAAGAGAATAATATTACCTTCCGATTCCGTAACCTCCTTCAGTACGGCTTTCAAACGCTCCTCAAACTCACCCCGCAATTTTGCCCCTGCAATCAACGCGCCCATATCTAGCGCTACCACCTGACGATCTCGTAGCGATTCAGGTACATCACGGTTAATAATTCTCTGTGCCAAGCCCTCAACGATAGCTGTTTTACCTACTCCAGGTTCACCAATCAACACAGGGTTATTTTTTGTCCGTCGGGACAGAATTTGAATTGTGCGGCGGATTTCTTCATCACGACCAATCACGGGGTCTAACTTACCTTCCCGCGCCAGTTGAGTTAATTCACGCCCATATTTTTCTAACGCCTGATATTTTCCTTCAGGATTTTGATCGGTTACTTTCTGCTTACCACGCACCTGTTTAATAATGTCCTTAAGTCTATTTTCTGTTAAACTAACTTCCTGTAGTAGCTGCTTGCCAAAGCGATTATCTTGAGTAAAGCCCAAAACCAAATGCTCAATGGAAATATAGTCATCGCCAAACTCAGTGCGATACTTCTCTGCACTGTCTAAAAGAGCATCTAAACTACGTCCGAGAAAAACACTATTGTTGGGGTTGCTTACCTTGGGCTGCTTCTCAATAAAGCGATCAACTTTGTTACGTAGAGACTGGACGCTGACATCAGCCTTATTAAAAATGCTGCTAGCCAATCCCTCTTCCATAATCAGGGACTTAAACAGATGTTCCGTTTCTACCTGCTGATGTTGATTCTGTTTGGCGATATCTTGGACATTGGCGATCGCCTGCCAGGCTTTTTCCGTAAACTTTTGAGGATTGCTTGGTTGCATGTTTCGCTTCTCTCTTAACTGGGAATAAGAATCTGGATCTAGTAATCTGACCGATTGGCTAAAAACTATGTTAATTCCAGTCATAGCTAAGGATAGTTATGCCTCAAAACCTGCACTCGTCTAGCGGCAGACTACCTTAATCTAATTGATTTAATGTAATTGTAACGAGAACATAACAACCTAGTTAGGTAGGATACCCCAACTTTCAAGTTATGGTTATCCCACAAGATTTTGCCACTTGTAATATAGCAGAGATGCGTCAAGAATATAGCTCTCAAGCGTCAAACTAGTCTGCCGTTTTCGGCAGTCAATTTTAGTACCTTTGTCTCAAATATTTCAGCACAATAGCTGAAAAATAAATTTACGTATTGAAAATTACATAATTTTACTAATATGGAGAAAAAGACCAAAGTACATTCAATCAATCACTGTTTACAAAGCCTATGATTAACCTTGTGGTTATTGACGATCAAAATAGTATGGTTAACACCTTAAGGTTTTTGATTGAGGCGATTCCTAATATGTTTTTAGTTGGCTGCGCCAGTAATGGTCAAGATGCAATTAAGATTGTCGAGGAACATCAGCCCGATGTAGTGCTGATGGATATTTCAATGCCTGTGATGAATGGTATTGATGCGACCAAAATTATCACTCAACGCTTTAGCAAAACCAAAGTTATCTTACTCACGGGATATGATAACCAACAGTTTCGGCATCTAGCGATCAAAGCGGGGGCTGATGGCTACGTTTCTAAGCTGACAGACTTGGATAATATTAACTTGGCGATCGATCTTGTAGCAGCAGGATACGAGTTTTATAATTTTGAGCAAATATTAGGAACAGAATATCAATCTGAGATTGTTAACTCTAATTCTTCTCAGGAGTGAGGCAATCGTCATTGGTGACAAGTTAACGCCTTGTGTCCTATCCTAAAGGATATGCGAAGCGGTATGCTTTAGCATTCCCTTCGGTCAAGGATAAGCTGAGTCTTCGACTTGCTTCGCAACCGCAAATTGTTTGTCAACAGCGTGATTGGACATGGCGAACTAAATTCGCTGTCCCTCGCGCTCGACTGGTTTTAAGTAAGAAGTAACAAAGGCGCATAGCTTGCCGCATGTAGTAATGAGTAACAAAGGCGCATAGTCCACAGTCCTTCGGACAAGCCCTAAAGGATTCGCTTCGCATCACGCGCAATGCGCTTGAGGGCAATAGCCCTCGTGGATACACTCAATGTTACAAGTGCAAGCCGCTTCGCATATTTGCCGCATGTAGTAAGAGAAGCAATTGTGACTTTTTCGGCTTACTTTTGGCGATCACATTGCTATTTATCTTTGACTCTTATATAGTGTTAAGGAAATATTGACACACTACATAAGCGCTTGACAGATTCAAAATTTCCTTAACTTGTCACCAATGCCTACTACCTAATACCTACGAGGAAGCTTTTTGCCAATGAGGTCTGACTCATAAGGTACAGAATTCTTTGAAGGTTTTGTAACCACTGCCATGAAAGGCAATAACGATTGTCATCACTTCACCTAAACTCATTCGAGAGCGACACCTTTTATCTCCAGAGATCGCTGTTAATTGAGGAGTCGAACAACAATATTGTTCAAAACATTGATAAAAATCATCTACATCACAGAAAATTTCGGTAAGATCGAGACGAGATTTTAATTCAATAGTTGAGACTCTGAATGCTCTGTCTAGCATAAGTCTCAGCTTTTTATTTTGTTCAAAAATTTCTGTCGAACTCACGTTTACACAATGCCTTGGATGACTCAAAAGAATTCTGCACAAAGGTCGCGATTTATTTGAACCTACTCCCCTTTTTTCTCAAAATTTGCTCCCTTTTTTTGCATCTGTAAAGGGCTAAACGAGAATACTACAATGCCATTTGGTTTACGAGGATTTCAGAATTCAAGTGTAGGCAAATTTAGCTACTCTCCAATAAATGTGTTAGGCAGCCAGGTCGACTACAATATTAATGAATAATTAACAATGAGCAATTAATTATTAATAGGAGTGGCTTTAATTACAGAACCGTTATTAACTCCGAGGGTAAAGTTCAATGGGGTATCAGGATAGTTTTTTACCACCTGGCGATAAACTTGAGGGTTGGTACTAAGATTAAGTCTCTCGCCATCCTGAGTAAATTTGACTCGATATTCAACCTGCTGCAACAGTTCAGGCTTACCAATTTTTTCCGCTGAACTTTTCTTACCCGCTTCGCGATCGTCTATTGTTGGCTTAAGAGGTACTTTAGGCCACCAAATTCCATTATCATCTTGCAACACTGCCCCCTCTGGTTTTTCTCCATTAACGTTAGTCAAGCTAGCAGACGCAAATTCTACATAGCGCCCTCTTTTATTTTCTTGAGGATCATTAGTATAGTTAACCCGCCAGGTGTAAGTCGCCTTGGCAGTCGCTTCATATTGCCCTGCACCAGACTGAGTTGTGCCACAACTGTTAAGAGCGATCGCCATTCCCAAACTGGCGGTAGCGAGGCAAATATGACTGAATTTTCGGCGCGAAATTAATTTAGAATTTAGCATCATTGATATTGTGAGAAACTGAACAGGAGATTTTTCTCTACTTAAGTAATTTAAATTGGCTTTTGAAAAAAACAGAAAATATGTGAATATATGTAATGAAATGTTTATATATAAGTAAATATTACTAAAGTTAAGTGACAATACTAAAAATATCTATTCTATGGTGAGGAATGTCGCGCTAGGAGTACTAATTGCAGGAATAACGCCCACTGCTTTAGTAAACTCCTCAACTATGGCTACAAATCAAGCTCAAACAGTAGCCTTAACGGAATCGAGATTCAGTAATTTAGCGACATCTTGCTCTCAACTAGAAATTGCATCTTGCTTTACAGAGACAAAGAAGAGTTATTCAGGAATTGACGCAGAATTATGGCTCAGGGAAGTCGCCAATTCTTTATTGCCCAACTCGTCTTTTTTGGATTGCGCTCAACTATCGTTATCATCATCTTTAGCTAAATCTAAACTCCAGAATGAGCAATTAAGCAACCAGCCCCAGGCTTTTCCCCTCGCATCACTGCCCAATAAACTTGCTTTGCCATCTTTGGGAAAAACAGCTCAAGTCAACTGTGGTTTTGCTTGGCAACAACGACTAAATAGACAGTTGATGGCTTCGCGAACAAGTATAGCTACAGCCACTCGCCTCAAGCAAGATATCTCTCAGGGATATACAGCTAGACCAGAATTTCCCAAATTATCTAGAACTAGCCTAATTGTTTCTTTTCCCCAAGAAAACACTACTTTTAGTCCTCAAAGCTCCAAGCTAGCCAATCCTGCTCCAGAAACCAAACGCATTGCTAGTCCTTTTGGCTGGCGTACTAGACCCTATACTAATACCTTACAGTTTCATCAAGGAATAGACTATGGCGCTCCCTATGGCTCAAGTGTGGTAGCAGTCGGAAACGGCATTGTTACCAGAGTTGTCTCTGGCTGTGCTGACTTTGGCAATCTGTTTTGTGGTGGTCAATTAGGTAATTGGATTGAAATTGATCACGGCAACGGAGCGATCGCCACATACGGTCATTTAAAGTACAATTCCATTACCGTCAAAGAAGGTATGCGAGTCAGAAAAAATCAGTCTATTGCCCAGATTGGTAGTTCAGGTTGGTCAACAGGAGCGCACCTCGATTTTCGTCTTAAAGTTAACGGGAAGTATGAAAATCCTGCTAATTATGTGATGGCAATTAAGCCGTACGTCGCTCAATCGACCAGTAAGTAGTCGGTAGTAGGCAGTGGTGACAAGTCAACATTTTGTGTTCTTTGTCAACTCGCCTTTAGCTCTCAGCTATCAGCTTTGAGATTTTTTCCTGTTCCTGTACCTTAAACTCTTAGCTGTAGTTTAAGTTTGAAGTAAAGCTTTTTATCATTTTCTATAATCAGTTTTCCATACCGATGTCTGGTAGTGGAGGGTGTATCTAACCTGATGTTATTGAATAGATATGATTTTAGGCTTTCCAAGTCAATGATGTGAAAAGCCACCTGAGCGCCAGTTTGTTTGACAATGATTGCTCCATTGGCTGTGTAACTGCCA
>JBCCNG010000062.1:0-12420 GCA_039025955.1 Cyanobacteria bacterium P01_C01_bin.72
CTGGATCTGTAGTATCATTGCCAACAAAAGGTTCTGCAACACCTGAAACAAGGAGAACAATACCGAGTATGTTCCCTCCTATTTTACGAAACCAGTTATCATACCTTTTAGTTTGACTATTGAATTTTTTACTTTTGGCTTCCTCTTCTGCAATTGTTGTTTCTGATTTAATTTTAGATAATTCACGTTCCAACTTAGCCTTTTCAATCTCATGCCTTAGCTTTCGGATTTCATTGTTTTCATTGTTTTCATTAAACTGATCATTGGGATTAGTCATACTATAAAACTTCAAAAGAATGAAATATTAAGTCTCCTTGCTAAATTCCGTCTAGTTTAGGTTACTCCAATAGTCAATTGATAGAACTTTTGTGGTTTACTGGAGTGCTAACAAATGCAGTCAAATCAATTGCTTTCATGGATTTTAAAAGTTTAGGCGTGATTTTAGTAATAAAATATGCTGACCGCTAAAGGCTTTGAAAACTCATTGATTTGCCTGAAAATAGTAAATAGCATTGTTATTTTATACACTACAGTTTTGTTCTTATTCTACAGAGCGATTGTTATAAATCTACACATCATAGGTTGCGGCTTATATTTGTCGCATCGAGAGTACTTTTTAGGGGAAATTTTCAAGAATGACCAATACGCTTTCCTGTGTTCAGATCGAAGATAAATAAATGTTCTAAGTCAAATTTTACGGTAAGGCGATCGCCCTGGCGAACTGGCGCTTGAGCATCGGCTAGGAGATTGAGTTCAATCTTTGATCCTGGAGCGGTTGCTTTGATCAAAGTTTCTCGACCCAGAGGTTCGACTAGCGCCGCTTCTAAAAGTAAACAGTTGTCTTGATCTTGAGCAGAAGTGGGGCAAATTTGTAGATGTTCGGGACGAATCCCCAAATCTAACTTTTGTCCTGGAATAAGGGCTTGCCGTTGCCAGGGAGTTAATTGAATTTGCTGATTGTTAAACATAGTGACAGCATCTTCTTGATAGATCGCAGGAAAAATATTCATCGGCGGATTGCCTAAAAATCCTGCCACCATCCTATTTTGGGGGGAATGATAAACCTCTTGAGGACTACCAATCTGCTGTATTTTGCCCTCCGCTAAGACAACAATCCGCTCTGCCAGAGTCATTGCTTCGACCTGATCGTGGGTCACATAAACTGTGGTGATGCCAAACTGTTGATGAAGTCTTTTTAATTCCGCTCTTGTACCGTCCCTCAATTGAGCATCCAGATTGGATAAAGGTTCGTCGAGCAAAAAGACCTGGGGTTGACGGGCGATCGCTCGTCCCAATGCCACCCGCTGCTGTTGTCCCCCCGATAGCTGCTTAGGCTTACGCTTGAGCAAATGTTCAATATCTAGAGACTGAGCGACTTTTTGCACTTTACGGGCAATTTCTGGGGCGGCACCGCCCCGCATTTTTAAACCAAAAGCCAAATTTTCTCCCACAGTCATGTGGGGATAGAGAGCATAATTTTGGAACACCATCGCCACATCCCTCTGTCTAGCAGGAATCTGATTCATCAGGCGATCACCAATATACAGCTCACCTTTGGTAATCGACTCTAACCCGGCAATTATCCTTAAAATTGTCGATTTCCCACATCCAGAGGGTCCAACTAAAACCCAAAAAGCGCGATCGGGAATTTCCCAGGTGATATCTTGAACTGCGGTGACGTGATCAAACTGTCGTGTGATTCCCTGGAGACGAACTTGAGCCATGCTGCTGATTACTGATTACTGCATCTGCTTCTATTTCTACCAAAATTTCTGGAGCAATAAGACGGCGAACTTCGATTAGGCTGCTAGCAGGTCGTATATCCCCGAAGAATTCATGATGAGCTTTGCCAACTATTTTCCAGCGATCAATATTAGTGACATAGATTCTGGTGCGGACGACATCTTCTAGACTTGCTCCTGCTGAGTTTAATATCGCTTCAATATTTTTAATAATTTGTTTAGTTTGAGTATAGGGATCTCCCAAGCCGACTATTTTTCCTTGTTCGTTAGTAGCGGTTGTGCCGGAAACATGGACATAATTGTCAACCTTGACGGCTCGAGAATAACCTACTACATCTTCCCAAGGAGAATTTGTACTGATATTGATTCGTTCCACGCTTCTGTTGTACAAAAGTTTAAAAAAATTTTTATTATTAGCTAAACTTTACTCCTTTTAGAGCCAAATTTCACGCTCTACAGAAATTTAATTCTCCCTTAACTATCGTTAGATTCATCTTGGTTTTTAAATTTAAATTGCTCGATGATCCTCTGTAATCAAACTAAATCATAGTTTAGGGAAGGAACGTTTTAAACTAAAAAGATATAGTCCTATTAAATTTCAACCCTACTGTTGATTTGATTATGAATAACGCCAGCAAAAAATATAATATTGTTACCTTCGGTTGCCAAATGAATAAGGCTGATTCTGAACGTATGGCTGGCGTGCTAGAACATATGGGTTATGAAGCTGCTGAAGATCCGAACCTAGCCGATCTTATTCTCTACAATACCTGTACGATTCGCGATAATGCCGAACAGAAAGTTTATTCTTACCTTGGTAGACAGGCAAAACGCAAACACCAGCAGCCAGATTTAACTTTAGTTGTGGCGGGGTGCGTGGCACAGCAGGAGGGGAAACAGCTATTGCGCCGTGTACCCGAATTAGACTTGGTAATGGGACCACAGCACGCCAACCGCCTAGAAGATTTGCTACAACAGGTTTTTGCTGGTAATCAGGTGGTTGCGACCGAACCGATTCATATCGTCGAAGATATCACCAAACCTCGTCGCCAAAGTGAGGTAACAGCCTGGGTCAATATAATTTATGGCTGTAACGAACGCTGTAGCTACTGTGTTGTTCCCAACGTGCGAGGGCTAGAACAGTCTCGTACTCCTGAAGCTATTCGGGCAGAGATGGTAGAACTAGGTAAGCAAGGGTATCAGGAAATTACCCTCCTGGGACAAAACATTGATGCCTATGGGCGGGACTTACCAGGTAGTACCCCAGAAGGTAGACACAAATATACTTTAACTGACCTCCTCTACTATGTTCATGACGTTCCTGGGATTGAGCGCATTAGATTTGCTACCAGCCATCCGCGTTACTTTACGAAAAGGTTAATTAAAGCCTGTCAAGAATTACCTAACGTTTGCGAACATTTCCATATTCCCTTCCAGTCGGGGGATAATGAGGTTCTCAAAGCCATGAAGCGCGGCTATACTCACGAGAAATACCGCCGCATTATTGAGACAATTCGCCAATATATGCCAGATGCCTCCATTTCCGCTGATGCGATCGCCGGTTTTCCTGGAGAAACGGAAGCACAGTTTCAGCATACCCTGGATCTAATTCAAGATCTCGGCTTCGATCTGGTTAATACCGCTGCCTATTCTCCTCGCCCTGGTACACCTGCTGCCCTGTGGGATAATCAGCTAAGTGAAGCAGAAAAAAGCGATCGTCTTCAGCGTCTAAACCGTGTAGTGACCGTCACCGCAGAAGAACGTTCTCGTCGTTATCTCGGGCGGGAAGTTGAGGTCTTAGTGGAAGCTAAAAATACAAAAATTCCGACTCAAGTATTGGGTAGAACTAGAACTAATCGCCTCACCTTTTTTCCTGGGAACATTGCCGAATTAAAGGGCAAAACCGTGAAAGTAAAAATAAATGAGACTCAAGCCTTTAGTATTACGGGGGAGTTAGTTTAAGCTTTCTCAGGTCTACGCCTCATATCTACTAGATGGCTATACTGTCAATGAATAATTATTCATTGTTCATCGTCGCTAAGGGTTCAGGAATACTTTCTGTGGGTGCTTCAAACTCCCCTGTTAAGACATATTCCAATCTTAGCTTGAGCCAAGTAGCTAGCTGCTTCTTGGTAGTGATCACAGCGGCACAAGGTTGAGGAATTTTGCTTTTAACGCTAGCCATCTCTGGCGCTGCCAAAAATGCAGGTTGCTTAACAAACCAGAAATCGATCTCTCGATTTTTTTCGGTATAGTTGCGGATTCTCTCTTCTATTACCTCTTCAAAAGGTTCTTCTTCCAATAAAAACTTTTGGCTTGCAGCAACGTAATAGTAAGTTGTCATTGTCGATTTCGTCGTAGTAAAAAGATATGGAGTTCTAGTAAATAGTCATATCTTACCCTCGCTTCTTTAGTGAGCGATCACAGTAGGCAGTATGACCTATACTTATTCTTCCATATTGAGGATCGGGCTGTGGGAGAGAATTTGCAGAAACAAAAAAACTTAACTTTTTTTTCTTATTAGTCTTCACGCAACTCGATCAAACGACCGTTGAGGGACTGAATCGGTCGAGCATTATAGGAAAATATATTGCTAAAGGTAGCAATTTGTGGTGATGATACTTCAATCGGTTCTAACAATAGATTCCAGCTAACATCTTCACTACAGGGAGGAGTAGTTAATGAGCCTTGATAGCTAAAATAGGTTTTATTTTTGGGCAACAGATCAATCGCATTCAGCTCCATCTTCTGGTTTTTATGAGCTTTATTCCCATCAGGAATAGCCTGCCAAACACGAGCAATCAAAGGATTTTCCTCTCCAGAATTGATCATAGCTCCAACTACGGCAATTTCTCCTGCATCATTTTGATGGACAAAATGGACTTCCATTGCTGATGCTTCATTATCGATTGTATGTTCGCTAGGAGTATGAAAATGAAACTGTTTCAAGGCATACTCTTTATTATCTATTAAAACAGAACTGCCTTCACCATAGTTAACCACAATAGTATGACCGTTGTTGACTACTTCTACTGCGCTTGATTGATAATTGAACTTAATTTCTGCTGATTTTCGGCTGGGATTGTTGTTAATACTACTCAGATTAATTGGCGACTGATTACGTCCAATTCTGCAAGATTCAAATTCATTCGAGAGCAGCCCCCATTGATCGGCGTTATATTCTCCCTCATATCCCCAATCTACTTGATTACTAGTCTCAGCAAGCGATCGATAGTAACCAAAACTGAAACCAGCTACGATTAAGACTGCCAATGAGACTGCACTAAAATAAAACAGCCTACGCAAAAATCTATTCTTATTCATGAACTTACTGCTAGTTTTTTAATGCTTGGCTTTCTCCTGGTCATAATCAAAAAGGAATATTAATCTAAAATTAGAAGCTATATAATAAATGCAAATAGAACAGTTAACCTAGTACTTTTACGGCATGTTGCAAAAATACTCAAGTTAATTGAAATATTAGTTAAAAACTCTCAAACTCTTATCTAGTCTCTTCTGCACCCATACTTCGTTAATCAAGTCTTTAATCACTTTTGAGAAATGGTATTAATTTTCTCTTTGAGTAGAGTAGCACCTCACCTGCCTGCAATATCTCTTTCCCAGGACATAAATTGAGCGATTTAGCGATTTGCCGCTCAGAATTTTTGGCAGGATGCTCCGACTCAAGAATAGGTAAACTTGCCCAATTATTACCAATTATTAATGGAAAAACACGGCAAAATACTTTGAGCCAATATTTTTTACTGCTCAAATATCCTTGATCAACAAGCCTTTGAGGCTTTTCTTCTCGTCAGACTCAATATCTGGGGAGATTTTTTTTATATTCTCTGCATAAATCCTCAAACAAAAACATACTACGTTATTAGTCTGAACGATGTAGCTGTAGTTTGCAGATTTCCATCCCTAGAGCGTTTTTAGCTCGCAGAATAACAGTACTAAAACAAAGAATTATAGCTGCTCAATATAGATAGATAACAGGCATTGCTCTATTTTTAGGCGTTCAAACCTATACAAAACTAATCTCACCAAATAAATCAATAAATGTAATTCAGAGGTATTAATAATGGTTGACTTAAATGATATTCGCACGATAAACGGCACCAACAATCAAATCGATGAGGACGGAGAATCCTTGGGAGAGGAGAGAGACAATGGTAATACAGGAGCACACCTGATTCGTCTCTTTGATCCTGCTTTTGACGATGGTATTAATGAGCCCAGAGGCGGTGGAGTTGGAGGAGAAGAATCATCTTTACCAAACCCGAGAGAGATTAGTAATGCTGTTGCCGCCCAGGGAGATGTCACAGGGAATCCGCTCAATGCGAGTGACTGGCTGTGGCAGTGGGGACAGTTTCTCGACCATGATCTCGGGCTTTCCGAAGGAACTAATATTCTGCAAATTGAAAACGAAGCAGAACGGAGTGAAGCCAATGTTGAGATTCCGATCCCTGAAGGAGATATTTTGCGGGGAGACAACTTTCGCGCAATTCCCGTAAGTCGTATTCCTGCTGTTGAAGGTACTGGCAAAGAAGACCGAGTTAGAGAAGTAGAAAACGAAGTTACTGCCTATATTGACGGTTCAAACGGTTATGGTTCTACTGGTGTTCGAGCCGCTGCTAAAAGAACTGATCTAGGCAACAGCTTTTTTGGTGAGTATGCCGAGGGAGAAATTCAAACCGATGAAGAGGGAAGACGCTTTGTCGAGGTCGAAATTGAGGAAGAAGGGGAAGAAAATGTAGAATTGGTCGGGAGCGAAGCGGAAGAAGATGGCGAAACTCAAGCACCCCGCCTCTATTTCCCCCCTGAAGGCGAGAGTCCCTACGATGGCAAGTTGCTAGTTGCCAATGATAGCTATGGTACTGATGGTCTACCGTTTGAGTCAGGTTCAGACCCTACCAATACTTCGGGAGAAATTTTAGCTCCCTACAACCGTGCTGATTCTCCTAATGCAGACCCAGACCCAGACCCAGACCCCAACACAGAAGGGCGCGTTCCCAATGACGAGGAGTTTATTTCTGGCGATGTGAGGATTAACGAGCAGTCGGGACTGATCTCGATTCACACCCTCTTTATTCGCGAACACAATCAGGTAGCTGATAAAGTTGCTTTTCATTTAGATGCCGGGGATGACGAAGCTCTTAATGATACCTTTGCCGAATATAGAGAGAATGTTCTCGAAGAATTTGAGGATGCATCAGAAGAAGAAATTCGCGGTGAGTTTATTTATGAGGCATCCCGCGCTATTGTAGGGGCAAAAAATCAGGTAATTACCTACGAAGAATTTCTGCCTTTGTTGGTGGGCAATGAAAGCGCCTCCGATTTAGAAGTGATTGATGAGGAGATTTTATCTCCTGCGATTGCTGCCGAATTTTCGGGTGCTGCCTATCGCCTGGGTCACACTCTCTTATCAGATCAGATTCGTACCGTTGACGGTGAAGGATTAGGCAGTATTTCCTTACGAGAAGCTTTCTTCACTCCCCAGTCGATTAGTGCTAACGGAGTTGATGATATTTTGATCGGCTTGAACTACCAACAGTCCAATGATGCCGATACAAGAGTCATTGATGGGGTACGTAACAACCTCTTTGGCCCTCCAGGAGCAGGGGGGCTAGATTTGGTGGCCATTAATATTCAACGGGGAAGAGAGCTAGGTCTGCCTGGATATGTAGAAGTTTACAATCAGCTTAACCCTGATGCGCCGATTGAAGATTTTGATGACCTGGATGAGATTTTTGGTGCAGAATTATCCGCTCGCTTTGAGAGTGTATATGAAAACGTTGACCAGATTGATCTGTGGATTGGTGGCTTGGGTGAGATGCCAGCACAGGAAGGAGCATTGCTTGGCCCAACTTTGGGGGCAATTGTTAGTGACCAGTTTGCGCGACTAAGAGACTATGATCGCTTTTTCTATGAAGTTCAATTAGAAGATGAAGACTCATTTTTGAGCGTTGTGGATAACGCCATTAATTCCGACGTGGGTGATACTCGTCTAGCGGATGTGATTCGGAATAATGTGGCAAATCCAGAATTAGTGCCTGATGATGCTTTTACTGTTCCCTTTACCAATGAAATTATTGGGACGGTGAATAGCGATCGCAATAGTCGTCGGCTTGTGGGTACTTCGGCTGCTGATTTAATCGACGGCAAGTCTGGTAATGATGAAATTCGTGCCGGCAGAGGTGACGATATTATCTTTGGTGGCGCTGGTAACGACAGCTTATTTGGGGAAAGAGGCACTGATACTTTAGTTGGTGGTGCTGGTAACGATGTTTTAGAAGGAGCAACAGGAGATGTCTTTGATGGCGGTACGGGCAACGATCGCTATAATGTGATTCTGACTGATAACTTGTTAGGAACACAAATCGCTGATGAAGGTGGAAGTAGCGATCGCCTAGAGTTTAGGGCGCTATCAGGGGTAGAAACCATAGAGCCTAGTCTCAATGATTTTCAGCCAGGAAGTGCTGGACTTAAGAAATCAGGTTTAGATTTGCTGATCGACCTGAATCAAGATGGCGTGATTAGTACAGAAGATGACCTGACAATCACTAATTATTTCGATGAGGATGGGGAAGCTGGCAGCGGCGTAATTGAACAGATTGGCGAGCTAGAAAGCACTGAGATTATCGACTATTTTAATACTGCCGCAGTAATCGATGGTTCTAATGTTTATCGTTTTTCTAACGATGATAACGATCTCTTCCGCTACACTACCGATCAGACAGAAAGAAGAGCTTTACGGGCTAATCCTGACTTCGATGGTGATGGCATTACCTTTGTGACCGCCCCTGAAGGAAAGGATCTCGATGCCTTAACTGGAGCAAAACCCGTGTACGCCTTTACCAACGAAGATAACGGCTCTCAACTCTTTACGATTGACGGAAATGAGGTAAATACGCTGCTCAACGGTGACTTTGATTTGGTCTTTGAAGGAGTTGTATTTTATGCCTACAACAACGAAATTGAAGGCACGGAAGCGGTTTATCGTTTCTTCAACGCCGAAGAACAAAGCTACTTCTATACGGCTTCTGCTTCTGAAAGACAAGACTTCATCGAAGATCCTGACTTTGTACGGGAAGGAGATAACGGCATTGCTTTTTATGTACCAGAAGAAATGTAGTTGAGGCTTGATTTAGACTAGCTTTCTATCTAAGTAGATTGATGTAACTATTTGCCAGAGGGATTTATTCCCTCTTTTTTGGTATGGTCATTCTAAATAGAAATCATCTGATTTTAAGTACCGTACTATTGCTGCTACCTCCTACCTGCTACCTCCTACCTACGAGCTAATAACTTGTATGGTACGGAAATTAATTAGAACGACTATAACTAATTCTTAATTCCCGTTGAGCCAATACCTTGGATAAACTGCTTTTGACCGATAAGAAATAAAACCAAGACAGGAATAGTGGCAATCACTACCGCCGCCATTAACAAAGACCAATCGCTGGTAAACTGCTCTTGAAACTCAGAGAGGGCTAGCTGAACGGTGCGTAACTCGGGACGGGTAGTAAACACTAGGGGTTTAAACAGATCGTTCCACTCACCGATAAAGGTAAAAAGAAAGAGAGTAACGATCGCCGGACGGGCTAGAGGTAACATAATCTGGGTTAATATCTGTAGGCGGTTTGCTCCGTCTAATGCAGCCGCCTCTTCTAATTCCACAGGAATGCTCACAAAGTATTGACGCATCAGGAAAATACCAAAACCATTGGCGGCGGTGGGTAAAATTAACGACCAATAACTATTGAGCAAATGCGCCCACTTGAGGACGATGAAAATGGGAATTACTAATAGTTGAAACGGAATTACCAAAGTTACCACAATCAAGAGGAGAATTGCCTGCTTCCCTCTAAATTCCAGCCTCGCCAAAGCATATCCCGCCATAGCGGAAGTAATTATCTGTAGCGCCGTGACGCTCAAAGCCACAAGAGTAGAATTGGCAAAAGCTAGTAAAAATTTTCCCTGCTGCCAAGCCTGCTGATAGTTAGCCAGGGTGAAATGACCATCAGCAGTAGTCAGAGATGTCTGTAAGACTACCAGTAGCGGAGACAAAATGGCGATCGCCCCTAGAATTAAACCGAGCCAGATGAGCAATTTAGTCCAGTCAAAGGAAAAAAGCGATCGCTGTTGCATAAATTTAGTAAAAGTAAAGCATACATTGTATCTATGGTTGATTGGTTAGGCATTTTTCCCAGTTAATCACCCAAAATCATGTAATACTAATTCCCATAGGTATTGTCACCCTTTATTACCATTTTAAGGGAGACTCGAAAAGCAACACTACACGTACAACATGAGCAAGAAGCGGGTACTATCAGGGATTCAAACTACTGGCAATCTACATCTAGGCAACTATTTAGGAGCAATTCGCAACTGGGTAGACATCCAGCAGGATTATGATAACTTCTTCTTTTTTGCCGATCTTCACGCCATTACTGTCCCTCATGACCCCAAAGTGTTAGCCGAGAATACCCTCAAAATGGCGGCGGTATATCTGGCTAGTGGTATCGATCTGGAATGCTCGACAATCTTTGTCCAGTCTCATGTTACGGCACATAGTGAGCTTGCTTGGTTGCTCAACTGTGTAACTCCCCTCAACTGGCTAGAAAGAATGATTCAGTTTAAGGAAAAAGCCGTTAAGCAAGGAGAGAACGTTGGTGTCGGATTACTAGACTATCCCGTACTGATGGCGGCTGATATCCTGCTCTACGATGCGGATAAAGTCCCTGTAGGAGAAGATCAAAAACAGCATTTAGAATTAACGCGAGATATTGCGGGGAGAGTCAACGATCAGTTTGGCAGTAAGAAGCAGAATGTTCTGAAAGTACCTGAACCCATGATCCGTAAAGAAGGAGCGCGGATTATGAGTTTAACTGATGGCACCAAGAAAATGTCCAAATCCGACCCCTCAGAATTAAGCCGCCTGGATATTCTTGATCCGCCTGATGTCATTAAGCGCAAGATCAAAAAGTGTAAAACCGACCCCGTTAAAGGCTTGACGTTTGATGATCCTGAGCGTCCTGAGTGTAACAATTTACTTACTCTCTATCAGATTCTTGGCAATAAGACGAAGGAAGCAGTAGCGGCGGAATGTCAGGATATGGGCTGGGGACAGTTTAAACCACTGCTGACAGAGACTGCCATTGAAGCACTCAAGCCAATTCAAACCAAATATCACGAGCTAATGAGCGATCGCCAGTATTTAGATTCAGTGTTAAGGGATGGCTCTAGTAAAGCAAGTGCTGTAGCGAATCAAACCTTGACTAGAGTTAAAGATGCTTTAGGATTTTTATCCCCCTTATAAATATTTAGATAAATAACATAGACAAACAAGTACGCAGGGGCATAAGTTCACTAGTTAGCAACTAATCAGTAGTAGGAAAAGCGATCGCATTGTAATTTCTTTAAAAAACAATTTTTTTGAATAGTTCAGTAACAATTAAATCAAGATCACTAAGATGACTAACAATCTTCGACAGGCAGTATTAAACAAAAAGTTTCTCCTGACGGCGGAAGTTGCGCCACCCAAAGGGGGAAATCCTGCCCGCATGGTGGAGGTAGCTCAAAAGTTAAAAGATCGAGTCCACGCTATCAACATTACTGATGGTAGTCGAGCAGTACTCAGAATGTCTTCCGTCGCCGCTTCGGTCATTCTCCTACAGCACGGTATCGAACCAGTATGTCAGGTTGCCTGTCGCGATCGCAACTGTATCGGTTTACAGGCAGACTTAATGGGGGCTTATGCTCTTGGCATTCGCAATATTCTAGCGCTGACGGGAGACCCACTTACGGCAGGAGATCACCGAAAATCAAAGGCAGTATTTGAACTAGAGTCGGTGAGGCTACTCAAGCTGATCGGCAAGCTTAATAGTGGGGTTGACTTTAACGATAAACAGATGCCCGATCAGCCTCTAGATTTGTTCGCCGGTGCAGCGGTAGATCCTCAGCTCAAAAGTTGGTCGAGTATACAAAGAAGGTATGAAAAGAAACTAGAAGCAGGGGCGCAGTTTTTTCAGAGTCAAATGATTACTGATTTTGACAAACTAGACAAATTTATGACGCAAATAGCCTCTATCAGCGATAAGCCCGTACTGGCAGGTATATTTCTCTTGAAATCGGCTAAAAATGCTAGATTCATCAATAAATACGTCCCTGGAGTCAATATTCCCGATAGCATCATTGAGCGTCTGGCAAACGCCGATCAGCCTTTAGATGAAGGAATAAAAATTGCGGCGGAACAGGTGAAGCTAGCCCAAACTATGTGTCATGGAGTACATTTGATGGCAGTTAAAAGAGAAGATCTGATTCCCGAAATTCTCGACCGCGCAGGAATTAAACCTGTTTCTTAATCTTACTATGATGCTCTACTGAAGCTTTTGCGTTTGCTTGGAAACCCCTGCCAGAAATATTATTTAAACCACGTCTAGTTTGAAACCCATAGTTTACTGACTTTTCCCGTTAAGTCTGAAATGAATGCCAGGAAAGCATCATAGGCTAGAGAGAATTTTCAGGTATGGTAGAGGAAATTTAGAGAGTTCAGACCCAAAAATGTTGGAATGGTGGGTCAAAAATTTTGCTAGTTGCCAGTTGGGAGATGAGCGGTTGAGCAATCGAGCCTTTTCTATCGGTAAGATTTTGAGTCAGGGATTTGGAAAAG
>JBCCNG010000063.1:0-12097 GCA_039025955.1 Cyanobacteria bacterium P01_C01_bin.72
CTCTGCGAACGCATTCGCGTTCAGTGCCGCGCAAGCAAGGCTTGCCAGTCCTAAAGGATACACCTTCGGATATCGTCTTGACGACGAACATGCGGCGAACTAAGCGCCTTTGTGCACATACGTGCTGCCTTCGCAAAGGTAAGGTGCGATAGCACCGCGTCCTAACTGTCCTAACTGTCCTAACTGTCCTAACTGCTCTAACTGCTCTAACTATGTTTTGGGTGGTGTGTGTAGTTTTGCCTGACCAATAATTTTCCAGAAGAAAGCAAAACGCAGCAGTAAAACTAGGCTACCGAGAAAAATAATCAAGCCTACCCGCAACTTGTTATCGAGGCTTAACTGTAAGTCTCCTAAATAATGTGAGCCTAACAGTACTGTATGACCAATAACCAAGACAAAGCTTGGCACTGTCAGCAGATGTATTTTCCGCCAGTGTTTACCAAGCTGCTGTTGGAGACGATCGCTACTGGTAAGAGCCGCTGGTAACATCAAAATCAGGGCAATAATACCGAATATCATGCCCAAACGTAGTTGTGGCAGCATAAAAGCGATCGCCTCGGGATTCCAGTTTAGGGAATGATCCAGCATATGAGCTGTATGAGCCAGAGCCAGAATAAATGAACCAACACCAATTCCCCTTCGATACTGAAGCGGGGCAGTCCAAAAGCTGCTGAGGGGGCGAGCTGCTAGGGCTATCATCAAGAGTAACAAGGCTCCATGTCCTGTATAGTCCACCATGGCATCAGAACGCAGCAGAGTCAAAATGCCAATGGTTAGCGTCACCCATCCCCCTAAACGAAATAGTTGGCTACGGCGATCGCCACTTATTTTAGAGGCAGATATACCCACTCCCAACATTACGGGTGCTGTTCCCAAACCAAAACCCAGCATCATTGCGGCACCAACTAGCAAATTTCCCGCTTCTACTGCCTTTAGCTGTGCTGTATACAGGAAACCGCAGGGAATTAATCCCCAAACTCCCCCCAAGAAAAAGGGAGTCCACCATCGCTGTTGAGCAGACAGCCGATCCATACCCGAATTTAGGCGAGCGTGAATTTCTCCCTGTAGAGGATGAAGCAAAGGTAAACGAGGCAGCCAACCAGGTTTGATCTGAGCAATGCCACACCAGATCAAGATAATACCCGTAAAAACAGCCATAAACTGACGTAAACCGCTGCCAATGCCCGCTAGTTGACCACTGGCGACAACAACCGAACCTAAGCCCCCCAAAGCTGCTCCCACCAGACCATAGCTAACCATCCTGCCCAAATTGAGCAGGAGATGAAATTGCCAACCGCTGATTTTACTAGAGCGATCGACCTGAGACAAAGCCAAAGCAACGGTCAAGGGGCCACACATCCCCATACAGTGACCAAAACTGCCCAAAAATCCCAAGACAACAATTAATAGTAAATCTAGCACTAGCTTTTTATCGTCATAACTTATTTATCTATTACTAGCAGATTATGTCAATTTGATAGCTGGTTTACCCTCGTAAATAAGCTACAACAAAGACTAGCAAAAGACATCCAGCAAAAGTTAGTCCTAACAATACCAAGACAAAAATCTCTCCCGAAGATAGGGGGCGGTCTGTTGGATCGAGGTAGGCAGTTTTAGAATATTGATCCGATTCAGGTTCAGACCAGCTTGGTGCCTGGATCACATTGAGACGAGAATAACCAATCTTGAGATCGTAGAGCGATCTCTTTTCGGGACTACTCAAAATGGCATAGGCTTCGTTTAACCTCTGAAACTTACCTGTAGCGATATTTGAGGGCAATTCTGTAGTGTCGGGATGATATTTCTTACTTAGCTGACGATATGCCCGACGAATGACGATATTCGAGGCTGAAGGATGCAGCCCCATCAAACTATAGTAATTATCAACTAACCTACTCTGGGCTGGCAAAGTTGCCGATTTTTGTCGCGGGGAATTGAAGTTAACCATGCTTGAGGATGCGTGAAGCTTTCTTAATTATGTAGCGAATTTTGAGCTGCAAATCAAGGTTGTCATTTTAATTACCTTAAGAAATATTAAACATAGTTAACAAATAAGTATACATTGCCTGATACTTGTAACAGAATTTAAAGTTATCAGGTCTTTCAGCAGTTCAGAATAGAGGCATAGGGTAAACTAACCCTTAATTCTATACAGAATACGATCAACTAACATTCGCAGTTGGAGCTATATATAAATGTCTCATAGCGTCAAAATCTATGATACTTGCATTGGGTGTACTCAATGTGTAAGGGCTTGTCCTACTGACGTTTTGGAGATGGTACCTTGGGATGGCTGTAAAGCTGGTCAAATTGCCTCATCTCCTCGTACTGAAGATTGTGTAGGTTGCAAACGTTGCGAAACGGCTTGTCCTACTGATTTCTTGAGTATTCGCGTCTATCTAGGTGCAGAAACCACCCGCAGTATGGGTCTTTCTTACTAAGACCAACATCTAGCGATAAATTGCGGTTTTAACCAATAATGTTTTAATCGAAATCTATCTAATATTAATATCTTCTACGCCGTCTAACTTGTATATTTACATTGTCTTGCAGTGTATTTTAGTTGTTAGGCAGCGTTATTTTTTTAGTAGAGATAATTTTAGATGTTCTATTAAAAATGAACCATGGAAGCCGAAAGTAATGAGTCAGTCAAACCAGGGCTAAAAGAACTAGCGCAGGTTTTCTTCCGCTTGGGGGCGATCGCTTTTGGTGGACCCGCCGCCCATATTGCCATGATGGATGATGAGATAGTTCAGCGGCGTGGCTGGATGAAGCGGGAAAATTTACTCGACTTAATGGGGGTAACTAGCTTGCTCCCTGGTCCTAATTCCACTGAATTAGCAATTCATATTGGCTATGAACAACGGGGGTGGAGTGGTTTGTTTGTGGCAGGAAGTTGCTTTATCTTCCCCGCCATGGCGATAGTTTGGTTATTAGCGATACTCTATGTCCGTACTCAAACTGTGCCGCAGTTTGCCTGGTTGCTATACGGTATCAAACCAGTAATTATAGCTATTGTGCTACGGGCGGTGGGGAAACTGGGCAAAAAGGCAGTCAAAGATTTGCTGACAGGGGTTGCGGGGGTTTTGGCACTGGCTGCTTATTTCGCGAGATTTAACGAAGTCCTGATCTTATTATTGTTAGGAATAACGGTGATGCTGGTGAAAAACTGGCAAAATCAACCCAAAAGCAACAATGGGGTGTTTATACTCCCATTATCGGGAATCTTGGCGCAAACAGGAGGAATAACGAATACTGTTTCTCTGACATGGGGAACTGTCTTTTTCTTCTTCTTTAAGATCGGCTGCGTCTTATACGGCAGTGGTTACGTACTGCTAGCATTCCTACAGCGAGATTTAGTTGAGAACAATCAATGGTTAACCTCCCAGCAGCTTTTAGATGCGGTTGCGATCGGACAAATTACCCCAGGCCCTGTTTTAACTACGGCAACTTTTGTCGGCTATCTACTAGCTGGTAACTCAGGAGCGATCGCGGGAACTCTAGGTATTTTTCTGCCTGCCTTTTTGCTGGTAGGCTTGGTCAACCCATGGGTCGCCAAAATCAGACGATCTCCTTGGGCAGGTAGCTTTCTAGATGGGGTGAATGCAGCTTCTTTGGGTCTAATGGCGGGAGTTACCCTAACTTTAGGACAGGCTGCCCTAATTGATTGGTTGACTGCAATTATGGCAATTTTAAGTGCGATCGCTGTATTTAAATTCAGAGTTAAACCAATTTGGCTGGTGTTTGTGGGCGGGGCGATCAGTTTTGTGGCTCATCTATGGGGATTGGTTATTTGATTAGTGAATAATTAATAATGAACAATGAATAGTTAACAATAGTCTTCTTTTGCCAGAAAGATAAAAACATTTTGAACACTGCTACTAAAATTTCAACCTACCCCATTGTGGAAACCTTCCATTCTTTACAAGGAGAGGGTTACTGGGCTGGAGTCAACGCTTTTTTTATTCGCCTCGGGGGATGCGATGTTCACTGTCCTTGGTGCGATACCAAACATTCCTGGAATCCACGGCGTCATCCTCAGCAGTCAGCGGCAGATTTGGCTACCATAGCTAAAGCAGTTAACCCAGCGATAGTCATAATTACGGGGGGAGAACCCCTGATGCATAATTTGATGCCTTTAACCACAGCCCTAAAAAGCCAGGGTTTGCAGACACATCTAGAAACTTCTGGCGCACATCCCTTCAGCGGTGATTTCGATTGGGTGACTTTTTCCCCGAAGCAGTTCAAAGCACCTCATAGCAGTATTTATGCTCATGCCAACGAATTAAAAGTTGTTGTCACTGACGAATATGACTTGAAATGGGCAAAACAACAGGCAGCTTTGGTTTCCGAGTCAGTTTTATGCTATCTTCAGCCAGAATGGAACTCTTCCCAGAGTAAGAGCCTAATTTTTGACTATATTCTGCAAAATCCTCGATGGCGTATGAGTTTACAGACACATAAGCTGCTAGAAATTCAGTAACATTTAGCATTTAGCATTTAGCATTTAGCATTTAGCATTTAGCATTTGACATTTAGCATTTATCGTTCGTCAGGATAAGCTGTCTTGAATTCTCGGAAAGTATTTCTCCTTCTTTGAAGGACTTATAAAAGATACAACTGCGGATAAGTCTTGAAGCCAAAATGGTCAATGGTCAATGTTCAATTTAGGTGGTTCAAAGTGGACGAATCAGAATTTTTGCCTTACAAAGCTAAAAGAAAAGAATCTTCAGTAGCGACATAATTATCTGATGTTTACTTTTAGATAATTCTCAGTCTGGGATAAACACGATCGCGCACTAAAAATTATTGCTTTATTGTTGCCAAATTATCCAAGCTTATGATTGTCTCGAAACTATGTGTTTATCCACTTAAATCTGCTCAGGGTATTGATTTACAGGAGGTGCAGGTACAAACCAAAGGCTTTCTAGGCGATCGCGAAATGATGCTCGTTTCTGGTAACGGTAAGTTTATTACTCAGAGGCAATTTCCTCAGTTGGCAAAAATTCAGATTAGAATTGTCGGGCGCAGTATTACACTGCGGGTAACTGACAATACAGTACCCCCGATTACTTTTATTGCCACCCTTGATGGCGATTTGATTGAAGTGGAAATATGGCGCGATCGCTTTTTGGCGATTGATCAGGGAAATGAAGTAGCACAATGGTTTCAGCAATTTTTAGATTTACCAGCCGAGAAAACTTGTCGTTTAGTGAGACAGTCGGCAGCACATCCTCGTTGGTTGGATCAAAAATATCCCCACGACGAAGATCTTCCCCTAAGCTTTGTCGATAATTGCCCCGTGATGTTAACCGCTACAGCATCTTTAATCGAGCTTAACGAGAGAATTATCGAGATCCATCAGCAGTACAATCAAACTATATCCATGGATCGTTTTCGCCCTAATATCGTCATTGAAACAATTGAGCCATTTATTGAAGATAGCTGGAGAATAATTGAAATTGGTGACATTCAGTTTCAAATGTCTAAACCCTGTAGCCGCTGTATCATCACTACTGTTGATCAAAGCAGTGGTGTTAAAAATAGATTAAAAGAACCCCTTAACACTCTGGGTACTTTTCGTCAGTTAAGCGAACAGGGGGTTATGTTCGGGGTTAATATGATTCCCCTCAAGGAAGGAGAAATCAGAATAGGAGATCGCCTTAGAGTTTTAGAAACAAGATAAACTGCATCCACTTTGAGAGTGGAGTAAGCTTACATAATTTTCTTATTAATACTTACTAGCTCATAACCATGAATACGCCAGCTTAGATCCTGCTGATGTTGGGCAATAAATAAGACTTTAGCTAATTTGCCTCCCTGATCCATGATCAGGGCACTTAGGGCAGGAAAGTTATTAACTAGAGTAAAACCACGAAACATAATCGAGCGAGGCTTAAACATCAGGCTATAGCGATCGCCCATAGTCTGAATGAACTCTTCTAGGGTAAACTTATTTTGAATCTGGGGACTAGTCAAGGAGAATGCTGTAGCGAGATCGTTGGCTTGAAACGCCTGTAAATGCTGTTCAACTAGCTGACGAATCAGCATCTTGTCACTTTCGGATATATACATAGTGAGACTACTTCAAAAACTAAAGCTGGCTACTGAAGAATAGATTGTTTGCTCGCAGCGGCTATCTGATTATCCTTTTACTGCACCTGCGGTTAATCCTTGGACTATTTGACGCTGGAAGACTAAAACGAGAATGACCAATGGTAGAGTACCCAAAACTGTAGCCGCAGCGATCGGTCCGTAAGGAATATCAAATAAACTTGCTCCTCCTAATTGAGCCGTAGCCACGGGAATAGTTTTTTTTGCTTCTTCTGTAATAAAGGTCAGAGCAAAAATGTATTCATTCCAAGCAAAAATGAAGGTGAGAATTCCTGTTGTCGCCAGGGCAGGTAAGGTCATGGGCAGTAAGATATTGAATAACATGCCCCAAGTTTTATAGCCATCTATTTTGGCAGCGTCTTCTAAATCTTGAGGAAGCTGCTGGAAAAAACTCCGCATCACCAGAATAGTTAGAGGTAAATTGATTGCGGTGTAGGGAATAATCAAAGCTAGATAATTGTTGCCCAAACCGACTAATTTAACTATTTCTAGCAGTCCTAAGAATAGCAAAACATAGGGGAATAAGGTGATCATGAGAATTCCCGTTAAGATTAGCTTTTCTCCTGGTAAGTTAATTCTGGTTAGGGCATAGGCGGCGGGCGCACCTAAGAACAAACAGAGAACAGTAGAAATACTGGCTACCAAAGCACTGTTAAAGATGTAGCGTAAAAAAGGACGGCGACTAAATAACTGGCTATAGTGTTCTAGAGTCAGATTCCTGGGTACGTAGACATTGGGAATTGCTGATATGTCTTCGTTTAACTTGACAGAAGTTACAATTTGCCAAAAAATCGGCGCCAGGAAAAAAACCATGATTGCCAAAATTCCCAGCCACAACCAGAATTTGGTTGCCGAAAAATTACCGTTTTGTATTTTGGACTCAGCTCTAGCCATTGGCTTTTTTGGTCAAGGTCTGCATGGGAACTATGTTACATTCTTTGGGTACTCAAATTATTTTAAATATCTTGAGATGAAAACTATGTATTTTAAGATGTATTTTTTATCTTAATAATCTCTTTTTGTTTTACTATGTAGCTCTTTTCTGAGAGACTGCAAATAGTCTTACTCAAGAGCTTGACTGTTTTGAGCGAAAATTGCCAGAGAAAATGCTGATAGTTATTTTGGCTAAATTATCAGCCTCGGGAGGTCAAATATTGATCTAGTTACTTTATGATTTAGTTTAGTTGGCAAGTCTAGTCAGCAAGTAATAAAAAGGAATTTAATAAATTGATTGGGAAATTAAGTATTCAGTCAAAGCTGATGCTGATGCTGTTGAGCGTATGTATCAGTTCGATTATGGCGATCGCCTATGTTGGTTATGATAATGGTCGTCAGGCGCTTTATAATGCGATCGAGAATCAGTTGGTTAGTGTTAGGGAAACAAAAGCTTACCAGATAGAAAGATATTTTCAGCAGGTTAGAGCTGAAATTCAAACATTCAGCCGAGGTGGTGTCAATGACGCTAGTAAAGCATTTAACCAATTTTACCAGGAATTAGAAGACCAAGAGATTAGCGTAGATTGGAACGACCAGCTCAAAGAATATTACGAAACGGAATTTCTGCCAAAATTAGCCCAGAATACGGAAGGAAGACCCTTACTCTACTCTTATTTTCCGCGCAATGGCGCCGCTCGATATTTACAGTATCAATATATTGCCGCTAATTCCAATCCTGTAGGAGAAAAAGAATTTCTCAACAATGCTAATGACGGCAGCGAATATTCTCGAGTTCACGCTATTGTTCAACCAATTTACAATAATTTTATTTCTCAGCTTGGACACTATGATTTGTTTTTGATAGATGCTCAGACTGGGACTATTGTTTATTCTGTCAAGAAAAAAACTGATTTTGGCACTAACTTGCTCACTGGTCCATACGCTTCTAGCACCTTGGCTCAAGTTTTTCGCCAGGCGGTTCGAGTCAACGATCCTGATTTTGTTGCTATTTCTGATTTTGATCCTTATCGGGCTTCCTACGCTGAACCAGCCGCTTTTATCGCTAGCCCCATTTTTGATGGTTCGGATTTAATTGGAGTCTTAGCCTTCCAGCTATCCACCGATGAAATCAACAATATTATGACTGGCGATCGCAACTGGGAAGCAGATGGCTTGGGTCAATCGGGCGAAATAAATCTCGTCGGCTCAGACTTTGGTATGCGCAGTATTTCCCGCTTTTTAATTGAACAGCCTGAAGCCTATTTTAAAGCGATCGCCGCTGAAGGACTGGCAGCAGCTAAAATCGAGAAGATTAAAATTTTCAATAACTCCATTCTCCATCAAGAAGCCCGCACTGAAGCGATCGCCAATGCCTTGGATAATCGCACTGGATTTGTCAGTGGTGAAGATTATCGGGGAAAACAAACTTTAAACGCTTATCGTCCTCTAGAATTAGACGATCTCGACTGGGTAATTAATGCCAAAATTGACACCTCAGAGGCATTTAGACCGATTAAAGACTTTCAGCGCCAGGTATTGCTAGCTACAGCAATTATCGTCCTCTTCGTCACCCTAACTGCATCCCTGCTTTCTTATTACTTTGTCAAGCCGATACGCGCCTTAATTGATGGTTTTCGTGAAGTAGGAAAAGGCAATACCGACGTAAAAATTAAGGTCAAGTCAAAAGATGAATTTCGCGAATTGGCAACCTCTTTTAATGAGATGGTCGATAATTTAGATCATCAGCAAAAGCTAGTGCAGGAGAAGAACCAAGAAAATGAAGAGCTGCTGCTCAGCATACTTCCCGAATCCGTAGCCAAGCGAGTTCAGCAGGGAGAAGAAAGTATTGGTGATAGTTTTCCCAAGGTTACGGTCTTATTTGCCGATTTGGGTGGCTTTAGCGAGCTTTCGGAAACACTACCCGCCAACGAAACGGTCAGTTTTCTTAATGATCTAGTCCTGGCTTTTGATGATGCGGCTGAGAAACACGGTGTAGAAAAGCATAAAACTATTGGTAGTAGTTATATGGCAGTGTGTGGCTTATCAGTACCTCGTCTCGACCAAGTAAAAAGAATCATTGACTTTGCCAGGGACATGCTGCGAATTGTGCGCCGATTTAATCGAGAAAGGAATATAGATCTTAAGCTACGCATTGGCGTGAATTCTGGTTCGGTAGTAGCAGGTATTGTCGGTAAAGAAAGGTTTGTTTACGATCTTTGGGGCGATACGGTTAATATTGCCAACCATTTACAGTCCCAAGGAGAATGGAACACGATTCAAGTTACTCAAAGTGTCTACAATCGTCTCTCCGAGTTTGCCGAAGATTTTCATCCCACCTCAGATCTGGAACTATCGGGCAAGGAAAATTTGACTGTGTGGGCAACTCGTCCCTATGAGCCAAGCACAGTATAGCGCTAGACTCTCTGCGAGGATTTTAGCAACCAGAATTGAGCATGAATAATAACTAGTTAGTGACTGAATATGCAAGAATCTTTTTGGCAGCAAGATTGGTTTGTTTGGGGAGCAGTTTTGATTATCGTCTTTCCTTTTGCCACTTTAATCTTGGGAGAAATTATTTATCGAGCAAAACCCAAAGATAGGTTGCTCGTGGCAACTCTAGAAATTGTGCGAAACCTAATTTTTCCCAGTTTGGCGCTGTTTATTCTGCTCAATAAGGTAGTCGGCTTATCTCAATCAACTACCCCCATGCGCCTCGTACAAACTGCCCTCTGGCTGTTTACCATTCACGGTTCGTTGACTGTAGTTAATGGGCTGCTGTTCAATCAGGCAAAAGCAGGAAGTTGGCAGGCTAACGTACCTAGGTTATTCCGCGATCTCAGTCGCGTCTTTCTGATTCTATGCGGTATTGCTGTAGTGCTCTCGGTGGTTTGGGGTGCTGATTTAGGTGGTTTAATTGCGGCTCTAGGTGTTGGTTCACTCGTCATTGGTTTGGCACTTCAGGATACTCTGGGCAACTTATTTTCGGGTATTGCTCTTTTGTTTGAACGTCCTTTTACTGAAGGAGACTGGATTGAAGTAGACGGCATAAAGGGCAAGGTAATTGAGATTAACTGGCGTTCAGTTCATATACTTACTCGTGAATTGGAAATGTTGATCATTCCTAATGCGGTGCTGGCGGGGGCTACCATCCGTAACTATCGTCGTCCCCAAAAGCTACATGTTGAAGTAATCAATGTCGGTTTTTCCTATGACGATCCCCCCAACAAGGTTAAGCAGATCATGAAGGACATTGCGATAGCGACTAAAGGAGTTTTGGATAAACCTGAACCAATAATCCAAACAGTATCCTATGATGATTCTTCAATTGGTTATAATGTGAAACTATTTCTCTCTGATTATGACCGAGTGCCGCAGATCAGAGATGAGTTCATCACTCGTGTATGGTATGCCGCTGAGAGAAACAACCTCAATATACCTTTTCCCATTCGTACTCTGTATCACAATCCTCCTGTCAAGACGGACTCCGCCGCAATTATCGAAGGTTATCAAGCGCAAATTAGGGCTTTGCCTAGTTTTACCAGCGTAGATGCCAAAACGATCGCCACTTTAGCCCAATCTGCCAGCGATCGCTATTTTGGCGCAGGAGAACAGGCAGTTACCCAAGGAATGCATTCGGATGAATTCTACGCGATTATCAGAGGCACAGCATTGGTAACGATTAGCCCCGAAAACTCACTCAAAGAAATTGAGGTAACTCAGTTGGTAGCAGGAGATTTCTTCGGAGAATCAGCTCTTTCAGGCAAAAACACTAGCGGCGTTACCGTAACTGCTTTAAGTGATCTGGAACTACTTATTTTACCTATTGACGAAATGCAAAATGCTCTCGAACAAAGTACTCGTCTAAGGCAAGAAATTGGAGCAGTAATAGAATCTCGTCGTCGAGCGATCGCTCGTCTGAGGAAGTCGCAGAATAAAAGCCTGAGTAATGGTAATGGTCGTTATTCTAAATAGAAAAAGACGGTATTGATAGTTTTGTTGTATCGCACATAAGATTAGAATATCCGCATATTTAGGGACAATACAAATAAATAGAAGCGGGAGCATCCCATTTTTGCACTAAGCATGAATACTTAAGCTAATGGATTGATTTAGATAAGCCCTAAAGGATTAGCTTCGCGTCACACATCTAAGTCTTAATATTTGATACCAATCTAAAATCTCTCTTCTTTGGTGTTGTGTGCCGATCTTTCCGATGATATTCCATACTCCATCATGTCCATCTCCTAAACAGTTGATATTGTGCCTCAAAGGTTGCTGATTAATCCATTTAAGTAGATTTTTATTGTTTTGAAAGAATGCCATCCCTTCTTGCTCATGAATTTTAATCGCCTTGTAATTTTTCCATTCACTTTTCTGTCCCAACGGTGTTCTAAGTCTTACTGTTCCACCATCTATGCTCAATGAGTTCGCTTTTCGTTTTATATTCGGTTCTGGCAGATGATAGTTGTTGAGCAATCGATGTTGTGTGCTGTGAGAAATTTTTACTCCTGTTAAAATTTCGATATCTTGTTCTGCATTGGCAAAGGATTCCTTGCTTACTAGCAATAAACAACATTTCTCCAGATTAGGACTTAAACGAGTTCCTGATTTGAGCTTTAACTTTAGTCCTTGCTTGCTTGTGATAGTTACTTGACGCAGCGCGTACGCGCAGATCGTCGTCAGACGACTGGGACGCATTCGCGTCCGCACAGCTTTTTATTTTTCTTTTTCTTCCTGCATTGGTTCCTGCTGCTGAAGATAAAAAAATTCCCCTATTTTTGGTGCTACTGTTTTCAGTAGTTGTTCTCTGACACTTAATTCTATAGTCTCAAAGGTTACTAATTCTTCATCAGAGGTGTTTTTGTAAAGTATTTCTGCTACTTCCTTTAGCTTTTGATCTACTTCAGCTTGTTCTTCTGGTGTCATGCTTTTTTTCTAGGGTGGCAAAATAGACTGGATTAATTTGGTTTCCAATTTCAGTAGATAATCTTCAGGGGAATGAGGAAAACGACGTTGTTGAAGACGTTTTTGTCGCAGTAATTCCAAC
>JBCCNG010000064.1:0-11889 GCA_039025955.1 Cyanobacteria bacterium P01_C01_bin.72
CTCAAGAAGCCAACTTCTACTCCAACTTTAAGGTGGGTTTTACAATGTTTTCAAGCTGTTCATCTGGTTTGTTTTCATCATCAGCAACAAATTTCTAATCTTAATGATGCTCGACTGAAAATTTTGCGTTTTCTCGGAAGCCCCTGCCAAAAATATTATTTAGTTTGCTAGCCTACCTGCGAAACGTCCAATCATAAGATAGGCGATCGCTTTCAAAGTTAATTAATCTAATTAGCCTAAACTAAACAATATGCTGACAAATTATTTAAGCTATGCCCGTTCAAGGACTGTTTGTTGGTTTAACTACTCTAGATTTCATTTACTTAAGTGATCGCCCTTTGCAGTCTAATCAAAAAATAGTCGCCCAAGATTATTTAACCGTTGCGGGTGGTCCTGCCACCAATGCTGCCGTTGCTTTTGCTTATTTTGGTCATCAAAGTCAACTGCTATCTGTAATTGGACAGCATCCTTTGACAGAATTAATTAGGCAAGATTTGGAGCAGTGTTCAGTTATGAGCTGGGACTTAATTCCTGAGCAAACCACTAGCCCTCCTGTCTCTTCCATTATTGTGACTGAGGCTACGGGAGAACGAGCCATAATTTCCCTGAATGCTCTTAAATCTCAAGCTAACTATGCTGTTGTTCCTGAATTATTAGATGATATCGATCTGATCCTGATCGACGGACACCAGTTAAAAACCAGCCTCCAGGTAGCGGCGATCGCCAAGCAAAAGCAAATTCCTGTAGTGTTAGACGGTGGTAGCTGGAAACCAGGATTAGAAAAACTAATGCCCTATATAGATTACGCCATCTGCTCGGCAAATTTTCACCCGCCTCAATGTCAGCAGAGTGAACAAGTATTTGAGTTTCTGGCTGATTACGGAATTAAGCACCTCGCAATTACTCAAGGAGGTGAGCCAATCCTCTGTTGTGACTCAGGAGTAGATTTTACGATTGATGTCTCCGCAATCAAAGCTGTGGATACCTTGGGTGCAGGAGATATCTTTCATGGCGCATTTTGTCACCATATCTTACAGTCAGATTTTCCTACAGCCCTAAAACTGGCGGCTCAGATTGCTAGCCGTTCCTGTCTCTCTTTTGGCACGCGAAGTTGGCTGCATGAATCTAATTAAATTATATTTTTGAGATCGATTTGGAAGGCGATCGCCTTATTTAAATGATTGCATTTTTTTAAAAAAAGTGTAACAATAGCTACAGAAGTTAAAAACACATCGTTCATTCTTCCAGCGTGAAGAACGGAAGTAAGGTTTAACCCGAAGGAACGCGCTTACTAATCATTACTACAAGTTAGGAGCGAAATCATGAAATTACAATACCGTGGTGTAAGTTACGAACATAATTCTGTTACTGAAGCGACAGAAATTACTGAAGGAAAATTTAGAGGTCGCAGATGGACTTCCCACCATCAAAAGCAGAGACAAAAGCCATCTGGCTTAGTTTATCGTGGTGTAGCAGTTAAATAATCGGCAATGCTTATTGCCAAACCTCAAAACAATTGCCCTCTCCTAGCAGGAGAGGGTTTATTTTATAGTAACGACCCTAAACAGGTATCTCCAAAATATCCTCAATCTTGGGCATATCTTCTAAAGCCACAACGCGACCTTCATCGGCAAAATTATCGATTTGATCAAAGTTAAGATAGCGGTATAAGTCCCCTTCAAAGGGTGCGATTTTCTCTTGCACCACCGCCATGTATTCTTCCACGGTGGGAATCTTACCCAGTAAGGCACAAACGGCTGCTAGTTCGGCTGAACCAAGATAAACCTGTGCGCCTTTACCCATACGGTTATTGAAGTTGCGGGTTGAGGTAGAAAAGACCGTGGCAGCATCTTCAACGCGGGCTTGATTACCCATACAGAGAGAACAACCAGGCATTTCTGTTCTAGCTCCAGCAGCAGCAAAGATGCCGTATACGCCTTCTTCACGCAATTGCTTTTCATCCATGCGGGTAGGAGGACAAATCCACAGTCTACCCTTAATTACTCCTTCTCCCTCCAGAATTTTAGCTGCAGCACGATAGTGTCCGATATTGGTCATACAAGAGCCAATAAACACCTCGTCTACCTTATCTCCTGCACATTCCGACATTAATTTAACGTTATCTGGGTCGTTGGGTGCAGCGACGATAGGTTCGGTGATTTCGTTGAGGTTAATTTCAATAGTGTCGGCGTATTCAGCATCTTGATCCGCAGCCATAAGTTGAGGGTTAGCCAGCCACTGTTCCATTTTGGCTACCCGACGCATTATAGTACGGGAATCTTTGTAGCCACGGGCAACCATATTTTTGAGCAGCACCACATTGGAACGTAAATATTCGGCTACGGTAGCTTCACTTAATTTAATTGTACTGCCAGAACACGATCGCTCGGCAGTAGCGTCGGTCAATTCAAACGCCTGTTCCACTTTTAGGTCGGGTAGACCTTCCATTTCCATCACTCGTCCGTTAAAGACGTTGATTTTGTTTTTTTTGGCAACGGTTAGTTTTCCCTGTTGAATTGCGACCCAGGGAATAGCGTTGACAATATCTCGCAGAGTAATTCCTGGCTGTAGTTCGCCAGTAAAAAGCACTAGCACTGATTCGGGCATATCTAGGGGCATTACCCCCAAAGCCGCAGCAAAAGCAACTAAACCTGAACCCGCAGGGAAGGAAATACCGAGAGGGAAGCGAGTATGGGAGTCGCCACCAGTGCCAACAGTATCGGGGAGCAGCATTCGATTGAGCCAGGAGTGAATGATACCGTCTCCAGGGCGCAAGGATACGCCGCCACGAGTAGCAAAGAAGTCAGGCAGATTTTTGTGGGTGTCGATATCTACAGGCTTGGGATATGCCGCAGTATGGCAGAAGGTTTGCAGGGTGAGGTCGGCATTGAAACCAAGACAGGCTAGCTCTTTTAGCTCATCTCTAGTCATAGGACCCGTAGTGTCTTGAGAGCCTACGGTGGTCATAATTGGTTCGCAGGATGTACCAGGACGTACTCCAGGTAAACCAGAGGCTTTACCTACCATTTTTTGCGCTAAAGTGAAGCCTTTGCCTGTGTCGGCTGGCAGAGAAGGGCGAGTAAAGACCTCAGATACGGGTAAGTCTAAGGCTGCTCTGGTTTTATCAGTTAATGCCCGACCGATGAGCAGGGGAATTCTGCCGCCAGCGCGGACTTCATCAATGATGGTGTCGGGTTTAAGCTCAAAATTGGAGATAACTGTGCCAGATTCGTTAGTAATTTCACCTTTGTAGGGATGGATCGTAATGATATCTCCCGTATTCATCTTGGCAACATCGCATTCGATTGGTAATGCCCCCGAATCTTCTGCTGTGTTGAAAAAGATCGGCGCAATTTTATTCCCCAGAATGTAGCCCCCAGCTTTTTTGTTTGGTACAAAGGGAATCTCATCGCCAATATGCCACAGTACAGAGTTGATTGCCGATTTACGGGATGAACCAGTGCCGACGACATCGCCGACATAGGCGACGGGATGACCATTTTCTTTTAACTTGGCGATGGTTTCTAACCCATCAGGCATTTTTGACTCCAACATCGCTAAGGCGTGGAGGGGGATATCGGGGCGAGTAGTCGCATGGGGTGCAGGAGAAAGATCATCAGTATTAGTTTCTCCTGGAACTTTAAACACAGTTACCGTAATCGCTTCTGGGGGTTGCGGACGGCTGGTAAACCACTCGGCTGCCGCCCAGGAGTCGATCACCTGCTGGGCATAGTCATTGCTTTGAGATAGTTCGAGAACATCGTTAAAAGCATCAAACACCAGTAGGGTTTTGCTGAGAGCAGTAGTTGCTTCATTGGCGATCGCCTGATCTGTCGATTGGAGTAAATCGACCAAAGACTGAACATTATAACCCCCAATCATTGTCCCTAGTAGCTTAACCGCCTCGGTAGCCGAAATTACGGGACAGTGAATCTCTCCCTTAGCTACCCCCGTCAGAAAGCCTGCCTTAATATAGGCTGCATCATCTACCCCAGGAGGAACGCGATCGCGCAGTAAAGCCAATAATTCCTCTTGTTTGGCGGCGGGAGGTTTTTTTAGTATTTCACATAGTTCTGAGGTTTGTTGTGCTGTTAGCGGTAAAGCAGGGATGCCTAAAGCCTCCCTTTCGACCTGATGCTTGTGATAACTTTGTAACATTTTATAAAAGTCTGTTTGTACAAATTATCCTATACTTAACATAAGCGAATAAACAATAAATATAGGAATATGACAGTATAAATATGATTTATGTGCTAGACATACAGGAAATAATTATACTGTTCTCTATCAATCTAAAAAAGTTGAGAGGTTAAATAGTTAAATAACTATATCTTAGCGTAGATTAATCTAAGTACTTCAAGGGCAGAGTTTTTGATTCCTAGTTGATTGAAAACAATATAAACCTTAGTTATTTGAGAATTAGCTTCAGAGTATTGACTACTTTTCTTATAGAGTATAGCTAAAGGTCGATAATAAAAACCAAGCCTACCTTTACTCTTGGTTGTTTTTGCTATAACTAACCCGTTTAGAAACACTTAATTAAGCCAACTTTAAGTCATTAAATTCCGTATATATTACTCCGAGACAGTTTTGAGCGAATGTTTCCATTCTTGTCCAACCTGTTTCCCCGCTAATCATTTAGCATCTGTAAAAAGAGAAAATGCGCTCTGATAATCTCTTTGATAAGAACAAATTGTTTCCTGATGATAACAACGATATTTTAGCTACCACTAAAGGAGGTACGGAAGACAACATTAACATTAATGTAGAGTTTTTATTCGGTATTCAAGCTCGTCCAAACAGCTATCTGATTGATGATATTGACGCTAGTTCCGATTTTGGTTTGGATGGCAAGGTCAGCATAAATGTTCTGGAATCCTATCCAGTTCAAGCAGTCGTGGAACTACCTGTAAGCTTAGTTCAAACTTAAGATACAGTGGTGCAAACCTGCGGTATGAATAGAGCGATCGCCAGTACTAATAGCTTCACCATAGAGGGAAGAGGAAGTTTTGTTTTATTCTGATCAGATCTAAGATTATGATCTAAAAAATAAAGAGTATTGAGTAAAATATATGGGTAGAAAAGCCAAGCTAAAAAAACTAAGACAGCAGCAAACAAAGGGTACATCAGCCTCAGCACAGGCGAAGTATCAAGATACCGAATTTGTTAAGCAGTTTGAACATTTAGGCTATCAGGTACAGGTAGATCCTAAACTACAGCCGAAAACCAACCGAGGTAATATTGCCCCTGAAATTCCGCAAACTAGAATTGAACCCCAGCTATGATTCATCTTTTGTGAGTGGGAAGACCCTAATTTAAATGAGGGATGAAAGCGAACTTTTCGGGTAAGCCAACCAATTTAATAGTACATTTGTTCTTGTTTTTTTGTCGAATAAAAAAGCGACGAGACCTCGCGTCGCCGAAAAGCGCAAGGGAATCCTCGTCAAGAAACGCCAATTTGAGGACTTATGTATTCTAAAACCTGCTCTCTTACTGTTTCCTCGATTTTCGCTAGGGTTTTTACTTGCTCTGATCTAGTTTGCTTGTAAAGAATTTTTTCGATCGCTTTGATTATGTTCGCCTAGCTCTTTTTCTTCTTCTAGTGTCATTCTTTTTCTTGGTTTACGACATTTTAATTTACCGTTAGTTCTTTTGTTCTATCAAAAGTGACCTGATCCCTATTAAATAAACTCAATTTGCTCCACTTTTTTCTTAATCAACTGTTAACAAAATCAGTTTCCAATCTTGCTTTAAGCATCCCATTTCTTTGAAGCCGAGAAGTCTTTGTGTTTCCTAATAAGCGCTTAATTTCTTCTATGTCCCCAGGTTTTACAGTGCCGTAATATTCTAATCTGATACATATACTGAGAATCTGGAGGCGCTCTTGAGGGGTAAGATCAATACATTCTAAAGCAGGAAATTTACGCAAATCATGGGCAAGCATAAAGGCAAAATTAAACTCATCTTTTTCTAAAGACAGTTTAGAACGAGAAGACATTAAAGAAAGTAGATTAGGCAGGCTTAACCAGTATAGTGGCTTCTTGTTTTTATCAGTAGCTTTAAATAACCAAAAAGAGTCTTTTTCTGTAAATAATTGCAAACAAATAATGCAGTTTTAAGCTCTATTGCTCTTAAATTAGCAGGTAGCTGCATAATTCACCGTATGGGTAAAGAAAGTTTCGGTATAGATAACAGGCTATATGAATACTTGCTCTCCGTATCTCTGAGAGAAAACGAAGTACTAACAAAATTACGAGGGGAAACAAGCCGGCATTCGGCTAGCATCATGCAAATAGCTCCTGATCAGGGGCAGTTTATGGCTTTGCTAATCAAGATGCTGGGAGCAAAAAAAACCTTAGATATTGGGGTATTCACGGGCTATAGTTCTTTAGTGGTAGCGCTAGCACTGCCCGAATCAGGAAAAGTTATTGCTTGCGATCGCGACCCTCGATCTACCGAGATTGCTCGTCGCTATTGGCATGAGGCAGGGGTAGCCCACAAAATCGATCTGCGTCTAGCACCAGCCTTGGATACTTTAGATCGCTTGATCGCTGATGGTGAAGCTGGCAGCTTTGACTTTGCCTTTATCGACGCGGATAAACGTAACTACACCAACTATTATGAACGAGCCTTAACTCTGTTACGTCCAGGGGGCATGGTGGCGATTGATAATGTTCTCTGGTTTGGCAGTGTCGCCGATCCTGAAGATAACGATAAAAGAACAGTTGCCATTCGAGAATTCAACCAAAAACTGCATCAGGACAACCGTGTTCAGATTAGTATGCTGACGATTGCCGATGGTCTGACCCTGGCACTAAAGCATTAAATTGAGAGAGCAATGGACTAAAGGCGATCACGCTCGATATCATAAATTGCTTTTTCCCAATACCAAGTTTCAGGCTCTCCTGGGTGACGCTGCATTAGTCTCTCTACCAAGCTTTGAGCTATTCCCCAGTTACCGACTAGGACGTAAAGCCGATTTTGGATTGCGTTTTGGGGATAGGGAGTCCTAACTAAGAGAGGAATTGTTCTTGGCTGCTGGTAAACATGAGCTAGCTGTAGTTCAACACTGCGTTTTTCCAGCCGGTTGGCGGCGGTAAGATTTCCCTGAGTGCGCCAGCATTTTGCTGCTTTGAGCAAGTCCTGTCTCGCCTGCTCCTGCTCCCCTAATTTAAGGCTGATGTCACTGCGACACTGATATGCCTCACCATCGTAAGGATCGAGCTGAATTAGCCAGTTACAGTCCCGAAAAGCTTCCCCTAAATTACCCTGGCTCATCTTTTGCTGTATCCGCTGCAAGAAAACTTGATTGGTAATGCCTCCCTGCTCGGCAACTTTTTGCTGTTCAACTTGGCGAATACGGGCAATGCAAAAGCGACAGCTTTCTTTATCCTGACGAGCGAGATATATTTTCCCCGCCTGTTTGAGATAGTCGATCGCCTGGTCGTATTCTTTGAGTCGGATGCAGACATTGGCTCGTAGTTTATATGCCCTGTCATAGTTCGGATCGAGGCTAAAAATAACCTGAAGATCGATAATGCAGTTTTGAATCTGATCCAAAGCCAAAAACGCTGTTGCCCGACTCAGATAAACATCTATTTGCTGATTGTCCAGTTTAAGACTTTGATTATAATCGGCGATCGCCCGTTCCATTTCATCTAGTTTAGAGTATGCTAGTCCCCTATGGTAGTAAGCTGCCGCAAACTCCAGGTTATCGGCGATCGCTCGCTCAAAAGTCGCGATCGCCGTTTTATAGTCTCCTTGTTTGGCTTGAGCTATACCCTGCTGTAAAAAGTTTTCCATAAGATATGGTTAGAAAAATGATTATTCTCGTCAAGGTATGAGAACTATTTCCCTAATACAGTCTACTTTATCTTTCTTTTGGATGAAGCCCATTGCATCATTCAGAGTGAAGGTTTCAACAGGGGGAGATTTTATATCGACCCCCCCCTTGACTTAAGCACTAATCACTAACTACTAGCTAATCAAGCAAATAATGCTCCAAATCGTCGAGAATCGCGTTAACTGACAACATATGTCCTGAATTATGCCAATAGCGACCAACAAAATACACCTGATTCTTTCTAACAACCTCAAGCTTCTGCCATAAAGGTTTTTGTCTGAGTTTTTCTTTGCTCAATTGATCCTCATCTCTGTCCCAAGTGCTTAGGAATAGAACATCACCATCAAGGACAGACAGCTTTTCTTCAGAGATATTTTCATAAAAGAAATAGTCCCCTTGTTGGATTGCAGGTCGAGACACTCCCAGATCCCCTAAAATATCTCCCAGAGGATGCTTAGCTCCATAAGTCCAAACCCCGATTCCTGAAGCAATACCAGCCACGGAGATGTTGAGATCTGACGGGCGATCTCCTAATCTTTCCTGAAGCTTATAGATTCTTTGCCGATAGTCCGCCATCAATTGCTGATAGGCTGATTGATTGTCCAATATTCCCGCTAGTTCTGCAAGCTGTTCTTTCCAGGAGGGATAGGGAAAAGTCAGATTTAAGACAACCGTAGGGGCGATCTGGGATAGCTGGGGATAGATATTTTCTAAACTACTGTAGGAGATAATCAGATCAGGCTCTAGTAACAGGATTTTCTCGATACTAGGATTGCTTAAATCCCCCACAGATTCAATTTGAGGAGCTGTTTCTTGAATTATGTCTAGGACAGGAACGCCTCTATAAAAAGCGGCAGCGATTGGCTGAATACCCAAAGCCAGGCTATTTGCTAAAGGGTTGGGGTGCAGAGTGATAACTCGCTGCGGATCAAGGGGAATACAGGTTTTTCCCATCACATGCTCTACTTCTCGACAATCTTGATTGGAAGTTGGAGTAGAACTAAGATTCTGATTAGTTCCCCTACAGGCTACAGTTAAGGTTACCGAAAGGATTCCCGCAACTATTAAAGAAGCAAAGCGTCGACAGAAGTTTCGACTTCTTGCGGAAGTCAAGTAATAAGTAATAGGTAAGCTGTTACGCATTTAAATTGGTTTGTATCTGTTCTCCGTTCTCTTTAAAAGTGATGAATAACTGATCAAAACTTATAAGATAAAGAACCGACAACGGTAAAAGGATCTGCGGGAAAAACCAGATTGGCACTTTGAGCAGAGGCAAAAAATTCGTTATCAAATAAATTTTTGAAGTTAACCGCCGCCCGTAAACCTTCTTCTTCATAGGCAATAGATGCATCAACACGGGTATAGCCAGGCAGTTCAAAAGAATTATCTAAATCTCCTGGGCGATCGCCGACTACAAAGATTCCCAGACCAAAGCCCAGTCCTACTAAGGAACCTTGCTGTATTTTATAGATTGTGGAGATATTAAACTCATTTTCGGGAATGTTTGCTAGTCTATTACCTACTTCAAAGTTATTGTCTTCCGTAACCCGAGCGTCGGTATAAGCATAGCCAACAATAACGTTCCAGCCTGGTAAAATTTCGCCACTCACGTCTAATTCAATACCTCGACTACTTTGTTCTCCCGTGGGAATGGTCAACAGGGGGTTATCAGGATCGGTAGTTGCCACGTTAGTTAAAGTCAGGTCGTAAAACGCTAAAGTTGCCGACAGGCGATCGCTGATATTTCCTTTAACGCCTATTTCAAATTGAGTACCCCGTTCGGGTTCTACTAAAGCACCGCTAAAAACATTGGGAGCTTGTTGAAAGGAACGGGTAAAGTTAGCGTAGAGGGAAATGGGCTCGATAGGTTGATAGACAATACCAACGCGCGGATTAAAGGCTTCTTCCTGGTCAAAATCATCGGCGTCGTTAACGGCATTCTCAAAGTCCTGACTGGAGATATCAAAACGTCCTCCCAAGACCACAATTAAATTATCAGTAAAGTTAATTTGATCTTGAACAAACAACCCCAGAGACTGGATTCTCGTGTCAATATCAAACTCAAAGAAAACGATGTCAGATGCTTCCCCAACGCCAAACACAGGATCAAAGATATCTATGGAAGAAAATCCCACCCCCGTCTCGATAATCTCTGTAGTTTGTCGAAATAAGTTAAATCCTGCCACCAGCTTATGTTTAATGCTGCCCGTCTTAAACTCTCCCACCACGTAGTTATCAATATTGAAAACATCACTATTGAATTCTTGCTGATCTAAAGATCTAATTATGGTGCGTAAATCATCGGCAAAGCCAAAGGAAAAGAGAATTTCGCGGTCTAAATCCAGTAGGGAAGCGCGGAAGATACTCTTTAATTGCCAGTTGTCGTTAAAACTATGCTCGAAATTGTAGCCAATTCTGTAGACAGTATTTTGACTATTATCGATATCGGGTTCGGCAATCGAGGTTTCGCGAGGGATTTCACCATTAGGATTAGGCTCAACGGTTCCCTGGGCGGGTAAACCAGCATCAAAGGGAGTATTAATCTGAGCATATTCCCCTTCAAAAGTTATCTTAGTGCGATCGCTAATTTTCCAGGTTAAGACAGGAGCAATCTGATATTCTTGGCGATCAAAGAAATCAACAAAGCTTTCATTAGTCTGGGCAAAGCCACTCAAGCGATATAGAACTGTCTGGTCTTCGTTTACTGGTCCCGATACATCTATACCGCCGCCATATAAATCAAAATTGCCAATAGAAGCTTTGAGGTTAAAAAAGGGCTCGGCTAATGGTTGCTTAGTTACATAGTTAACCGTCCCGCCGACTGTCCCCTGACCAAAGAGAACCGATGCGGGACCTTTAAGAACCTCAATTCGCTCAACATTATTTAAAACCTGAACCAGACCATTGGTTGAGTCTTGTAAACCATTAGTCAAAGTGTTATCCGAAGTATCAAATCCGCGAATTGCAAATACCGTGAAGAGATCTCGCGGAGAATCAGTTCCGCTAGCTACACCAGCAACGTTTTCTAAAGCTTCTTCAACCCTGGTAATCCGCTGATCTTCAATTACTGACTGGGGTATTATCTGAATTGACTGGGGAATATCTTGGAGAGGGGTATCGGTTCTCGTTCCCACCGTCGCCTCATCCAGTTGATAACTGTCATCATCGTCTATACTTCTCGTCGCAATAACTCCGATCTCTTCGTCCGCATCTTCTGCTGTAGCTGAGCTTGCAGGAACAATACTTAATGCCAGATCTGCTCTACCTGCTATTACCTCGGCGCTTGGAGTTTGATTGGTTCCTTTAATCCTGACTCGGATACTATTTTCATCCTCCTGATTTACCGTAATGCTGCTGATTCCTGGTGCAGGATTAAGTTCAGTTACGCCATTTCTCAGGGCAAAAGCTAGTGTTGCATCGGGAATATCAATGATTAAATCTTCCCCTTCCGTGAGAATTAGAGGGACTAATCTTTCACTTCCTGCGATCGCTTTTAAGACTAATTCCAATCCCTCAGCAGTCTCGATTATCTCAACTGCGGTAACTCGCCCTTCTCTCTGAGCCATATGCGTAGCGGTATCCTCTAGGATTAGATCAGTCGCAGTACCTCTTCCTGAGAGCCACATTTCTTTGCTCTCTAACTCTTCAATTCCTGAATTATTCTGCTCTTGCGCCTGAACAGGACAAAGAAAAATCCACCCTGAAACCCCTACAGCGGATAATAAAACTGATAATAATTTCATTTAAGCTCCTCACCGACGGATAACGCCTTATTTAGAAATATTTTTAATATTTAATTGAGGAGTAGTTTATAAAAGTTGCTCCCTGTCCGTCTACTCAAAATCCGCCAGGTGTTTCTCAAAATCCGCCTTGCTTCCAACTAGACACTGACTCGGCGTAATGCCAAACCTGCGCTTAAACGCCACGGAAAAATGTCCAATATTGCCATAGCCCACCAGAATTGCCACCTCTGCTACAGAATGCTTTCTCTCGCGTAGTAACCTCTCTGCTCGGTCTAGGCGCTGCTGTGCTATGTATCCCACTAC